>NZ_JASAUS010000145.1:0-19004 GCF_029953005.1 Bradyrhizobium sp. Mp27
AGCATGGCTAAGGGTAACAAATGACGGCGCTTGTGACCATTTATTTCGATAAAACCGCCGCGCCTGTCGGCGGATAACAACGACCGATAATGTTGCATTATCGGTCGTTTTCTTCCTTATATAGGGCACGCCCGTTTTTCAACGCCGAGATCCCGGCAAATCGCGCTTCGGAAGCCCCCGCGCCGCCTGAGAGCCGGCGGCCGACGTGAATCTTTCCGCGGTCGAGGCGTCGGCACCCGAGGCGGCCCATCCTTGACCGCGACGAGGACGCCATTTAGAACATAGCTAGACTGTCTAGTCTAGGAACGCACAAAATGGAATGGCCGCTGCAGGACGCCAAGAACCAGTTTTCCAAGGTGGTGCAGAAGGCCCGCCTGGAAGGCCCGCAGGTCGTCACCCTGCGCGGGATGCGCGCCGCGGTGGTGCTGTCGGCCGCCGATTACGACGCGCTGCGCTCCGGGCGGCCGACCTTGGTCGACGACTTGCTGGCCGGGCCAAGCTGGGATGACGAACTGGCCGAAGAAGCGATGCGGCGCATCAAGACCCCCAGCCGCGACGCGGCCTTCTGATGTATCTCATTGATACCAACGTCGTTTCCGAGGCTCGGCGCGGCTCTCCGCAGGCAACCGGCTGGCTGCGCTCGGTGGATCCGGCCAGCGTCTACCTGAGCACCCTCACCCTCGGCGAGATCATGCGCGGCATCGCGCTGAAGCAGAAGTCGGACCCGAAGGTGGCCGGCCACCTTGCCGAATGGTTGCGCAAGTTGCGCCACGACCACGCCAACCGCATCCTGGCGGTGACCGACCAGATCTCCGTCGAGTGGGGTCGCATCGCCGCGATCCGGCCGTGTGGCGATATCGACGGGCTGATCGCCGCAACCGCGATCGTCCACGACCTCATCCTCGTCACTCGCAATGTGGGGGATTTCGACGATACGGGTGCAACGGTGATCAATCCCTGGGAGGCGTCGACATGAGCCGCAGTCCAGCAACCGGATGTGGCGAAGCCTGTCCAAAGGTGCTGGGCAATCGCATCGCCGTCCTATATAGGTAGAATATTGACAAATAGGAACCAAGGAACGCCAAGATGGCGCTGAGCATCAAGGATCCCGAAACCGAAAAACTCGCGCGCACGCTAGCCGAGCGGACAGGGGAAACCATCACCGTCGCGACCCGACGGGCGATCGAGGATAGGTTGCGACGGATCGGGGCCGACGCGACCAAGGCCGCGCTGATTGAGGATATGGAAGCCATTCGGCGCCGCCTCGCTGCCCTCCCGGTCCTCGATCCACGCAGCATGGATGACATCCTCGGGTACGACGAAAACGGCTTGCCGGTCTGATGGTGATCGACTCATCCGCCATTTTGGCGATTTTTTTGAATGAACCGGAAGCCAGCGAATTCGAGCATCGCATTGCGGCCGATCCTGTCCGGTTGATTTCGGCGGCGACGGTGTTGGAAACCGGAATAGGGATCGAATCAAGGTTGGGCGATGGGGGCGGCGGCGAGCTTGATCTTTGGCTACACAAGGTTGGTGTCGAGATTGTTCCGGTCACGGCCGGGCATGCGGATCAGGCACGGCGGGCGTGGCGGCGATATGGGAAAGGCCGGCATCCCGCCAAGCTGAACTTTGGCGATTGCTTTTCTTACGCTCTCGCCGCCCTCACCGGAGAACCTCTGCTGTTCAAGGGCAGCGATTTCTCGCAGACCGACATCAAGGCGGCCTGACCATGAACATTATCTCTCCTGGCAGCGAAAGCCTTCCCGTCACGTCGGAGGCCGTGCAAGAGACGGGCGCAGCCCCCTCCCCTACCCTGCCCGCTCACCTGGAACGGCTCGCCGATCGTGCCCGCGACTATGTCGACGCGGCGAACTCGGCCAACACGCGCCGGGCCTATGCCTCCGATTGGAAGCACTTTTCCGGGTGGTGCCGGCGTCAGGGTCTCGAGGTGCTTCCGCCCTCCCCGCAGACGGTCGGGCTTTACATCACTGCCTGCGCCTCCGGCGCCGCGACGGCCGATCGCCAGGCGAATTCGGTCGCGACGATCGAGCGCCGGCTCTCGGCCCTGACCTGGAACTATGCCCAGCGCGGCACGCCACTCGACCGCGCGGACCGGCATATCGCAACGGTCCTCGCGGGCATCCGCAACACCCATGGCGCGCCGCCCCGGCAAAAGGAAGCCGTGCTGCCGGAAGATGTCATCGCCATGCTCGAGACGCTTAATCGCGGCACCCTGCGCGGCTTGCGCGACCGGGCCATGCTGCTGCTCGGTTTCGCCGGCGGCCTGCGCCGCTCCGAGATCGTCGGCCTCGACGTCCATCGCGACGACACCGAGGACGGCCAAGGCTGGGTCGAGATCCTCGACAAGGGCATGATCGTCACTCTGCGCGGCAAAACCGGCTGGCGCGAGATCGAGATCGGCCGGGGCTCGTCCGACGCGACCTGCCCGCTCGTTGCCTTGCAGATCTGGCTGAAGCTCGCGCGGATCGGCCATGGACCGATATTCCGCCGGGTGACCGGCCAAGGCAAGGACGTCGGACCGGATCGCCTGAACGATCAACAGGTCGCCCGGCTGGTCAAACGCGCCGCGCTGGCCGCCGGAGTGCGCGCCGACCTGACCGAAGGCGAACGGGTCGAGAAATTCGCCGGACATTCGCTGCGCGCCGGCCTCGCCTCCTCGGCCGAGGTCGACGAGCGCTACGTGCAGAAACAGCTCGGCCACGCCAGCGCCGAGCAGACCCGCCGCTATCAGCGGCGGCGCGACCGCTTCCGGGTCAATCTCACCAAGGCGGCCGGTCTCTGACGCCGCGCCCTGTCCCTCAGAAGCTCCACGGCGAAATCAATTCGAGGCCTGTCGCGCCAAAATCACTGAGATTCCTCGTAGCCAATCGACCGCCGTTAACGCGGGCGATGGCTGCGATCATTCCGTCGGGTGCCGACATCGGCTCGCCACGGCGTGTCGCGTTTCCCATAATATCACCATACGCCAGCGCAGCCTCTTCGGTTAGGCCGAAGATCCGATCGGCAAAGCGTTGGCGCCAATCCAACAAGCCACGTTCCAGACGCTCGGCGCGTTGATCGGGCCTGATTTTCTGAATTCCGAACGCAATTTCGGCGATTGTGACCGTGGGAAGCGCAAGCTCTGCATCGTGCCGGACCAGCCAGGCGATGACCGCGTCGTCAGGGGCCTCCTCAAAGTCTCGGTGATCACATTGGTGTCGAGAAAAATCAAAGCTCGGGTCCGCCGTGGCATCGTCTGTCTTCGCGGATAATCGCGTCGAGGTCGATATCCGTATCGGCGCCGGACCTAAGACGGGCGTAGAACGCCGCCGGCGGTTCGCGCCCGGCCGCACGTTCCTCGTAGGCTTCGAGCGCACGCTCGACGACATCGGCGATCGAGCGATTTTCCCGACGCGCAAGCCGATGGGCAAGATCTCGTGCCCGGGCACTGCGGACTGAAAGTTGCGGTTCGGCCATATACGACTCCTTCATTGAGTATATAGGCAGGCTGGTGTGCCATCAAGCTGGCAGCTGCTGGCTAGCCAGCTTGACCACCGCTTACGAATTCAGCCTCTCGCGGCCTGTGATTTCAGGCGACGCACGCATGTTGCTCATCACCTCCCTCATCGCCATTCGCAGCTCGTCCTGGGCATCATCCAGTCCGACATGGCGCGGTATAGGCCGCGAGTGCCGCGAATTTCAGTGCGGCTAACATAGCGGCTTCGCTGCCCAGCTCGCGTGAGACCTGCTTCGCCGGATGCTTCTCCAGCACGGAAAGAGCAGACTGGGTGATCGTTTGCCCGATCTCGCCGATCAGATCGTCGAACACGGCAAGCTCAAGATCATCCTCAGAGCGGCTCGGCCGCGGCACAGGCGGGGTGTTTCGGACGGCAAGCGTCACTTCGCCCACCACCTCATCCACCAGACCAACGATCTCCCCGGCGCGCGCGTCGAGCTCGTCCCATGGGATACACCGTGTCCCGAGGCCTTCCTGAGCCTGATGCTCGGCCGGGGTCCGCGCCGCGATCCGGGCGTTAATCGTGAGACCGGAGCGATCATCGCCAAAGATCGTCATGATCCGCACCCGAGCCGGGCGGTCGCTGAGGCTGCGCAGCTCCTCGGCCCGTTTCGAGGGCCGCCGCGATCGCGCCGCCGACTGATGTCGTGTCTCTGGTCAAGTCGCCCTCCCCGGTCTCTGCCAGAAAAACGTAGCCGAGTCGTCTTCAGCGACGGAGTCCTTCCTGGCGCCGTTTTGGGTCATTTCGGCCGCCTGGCCATTGACGCGCGGAATTCGGCACTGGCTTGGTAGGCGCCGGGTTGCGTGGCTTTGCCCGGCTCGGCGGGACCACCCGCGGGCGGCGGGGTTGGCTTCGACCCGTCCAGCTTGGCGCGCAGCAACGCCATGATCATCGGCCAGACGGAGAATTTGCCCTCCTTGGCGCGGTCGGTCAGGCTTCGCAGATAGCCGCCGGCGCTGTTGATCTGGTCCGCTTTCTGGTAGATCGCGGCCAGCGTAATCGCGGCCTGTTGGTCACCCAGCACCTCCCTGGCCTCGCGCCAGGCGCTGGGGCTGATCCCCAGCATCGGCCGGGCAAGCTCCGCCGCAGCCACCAAATCCTTCCAGTGCCGGATTTCGCTGCCTTTGCTCAGCCAATGCATGTTGGGGCAGGCATCCAGAACAATCCCCAAGGGGAGCTCACGCTTCGGCAAGCTCCGCAGGTTGTGGTTAGCCGCGGCGTCGCCGCCCGCTTCATGTTTGGTCGCCAAGCCTCGTTCAGATTCAGATGAAAGATCTGGATTTGAATTCTGTATGTGGCAACCAGAATGGGACTCATTGGCGTCCAGATTCTGTGTTTTGGCGAACGTTTCCAACAGCTCACGAATCTCACGCCAAAGTTCTTCCATTTCGCCGCCGAGGCTCTCCAGGAGCTGCCGTGGGGCAGTCCGCGGAATCCGCCCTGCGATCTCCTGGTAGGTCTGCTGAAACCGTCTCCAATTTCCCGGGACGCCCTCGTCAAGCCCGGCTTCGATCATCTTGACGATGTCCCGGCGCAGGATGGTGAGCCGCTCCTTGGCAACGCGGAACGCCTTCTTCTCGGCCTGCACGGCGCTCGCCAGCGTCTTGTACTCCTCGGCACGGGCCACGATCGGAGCCAGGTCAAAGCCGTAGGCTTGCTCGATCTCTCCGCCCTGGCCCTTGCGGGCGTAGCGTTTGCCGTTGGGGCTGTCTCTGCGAATGATCAGGCCGCAGTCGACCAGGACGGAAAGATGCCGGCGCAGCGTCGTCGGCGGCATCCCGTTGGCCCGCGCCATCAACTGCTCGTTGGAAGGCCAGACGATCAACTCGCCGTCGCCCTCGAGCGCGGTCTCGGGATGGAACGACAACAGCGCGTGCAGGATCGTCAGCGCACGGTCGGTCGCGCCGAGAACCTGGCGCGCCTCCTTGATGTGCTGAAAGACGTGCCATTTGTGAACAATGGCGGATTCCGGCGTTGCCTTTGCGGCCAGCTGGCTTGAAATCATGCCAAGCGTCATCGGCCGCCGCCCAAAGGGCGTCGTTGATAGGGGTTGCGTCATGGTTTTGTCTTTCAGCCTTTAGGCAAAGCGAAAGCGCTCACCAAAACGGAGTCCAAATGCCTCGAAGAGGCTCTTGACTGTGATTCGCGGAAGTGGGATTCTCGTTGTCGCCAAACATACGAGAGAGAGGCTTCCGGGACACTGTTTCGGGGGCCTTTCTTTTTACCGCATGCTACCTCTGTGTTTGTTGCGCCAACTTCCGGCTTCGGCCGAGACCTCCGCCCTTCCCGCCGTCCAACCAAACCTTGTCAGATGACAAGGTTTGGTTGGACGACGAAATCACTCACTGCCCTCCCGGGCAAAAAACCTTTCCACCAGTCCCGGCAGCTCTTCCTCCAGGAAGGCCCCAAACCCGGTCGCGTGCTCCTCAGCGACCGTGAGTTTGATGTCCCCCTTTGCGAAGGTCGCCTTCCCTAAGACTTTCCCGGCAGAGCTCCGAAGCTCGAGCTCGCTTTGCGAACGCGCTGACGGCTGCTTTACAGCGGCAAAGACGAGCTTGAATCGATCGTCGGAGGTCAGCTCCGAAACCTTGTCACCTGACAAGGTTTTTTGCACCCGATCCAGCGCAGCCGAATCTTCTCCGATGGCAGTCGCCAACGCGCCCCAACGGGGCCGCCCGGCCTTCGGCGCCCGGCCAATCGCCTCGATCACCTCGACGGGCACAGCCCGGCAGACCGCTCTGAGGCGAGCGAGCTCCGGATCATCAACCGAAAGAGCGGCTCGGATGTCGCGAGCTTTGATGCCGGCCTGATCCATACGCCACGCGAATAGCGCGCGCTCGATCCAGCTCAGATCTTGACGCGCCGCGTTCTCGATACCCTGCGCGACGACAAGCTCGCTGTCCGACAGCGCGACAACTGTGGCTTTGACCTTGATGCCGAGATCTAAAGCCGCACGCCAACGCCGATGCCCGTAGACGACCTGGTACCGCCCGCTGACGGTCGGATGACGCCGGACCTGGATCGGCACCTTCTGGCCTTCATCAGCAATGAGCTTCTTGAGTGCCTCGAAATCGACCTGACTGTCGTCTGGCAGACGATCCGGGAAAGGCGATGGATCGATAGAGGAGGGATCGAGCTCCAAGCCGCCGCCGGCGTCGACCAGCGCCTGGAGACGGTCACGTTCGCCTCGCAGTTCTGCCAACGAACGCTGCGTGGCTCCGATCACCCCGGCTCCGACACGGGCTGGGATTTGGTTCGGTGCATCCGCGCCTACGGGCGGGGAGGAACTGTCAGGCGACGTTTCGGGCTTCGCGAACGAACCGAAGTTGGCGAGGATCGATCGACCTGAAGGACGCTTGTTTGTCATGCGCGTCCCCAAGCTTGAAGGACCAGCGCAAGAATCTGGTCGTTGACCGCATCAATGGATTCCCGCGCTCGCTTCGTAGTCGCGGCCGAGATGTTGCCCGGCTCCAGCTCATAGAGCGTGCGCTTCGCCAGACCAGCGGTCTCGATGGCCGCGCTCGCGATGGCCGTCGCCGTCAGCACGTCTTCAGTGAACAAGTGTCGGAGCATGGTCACGACCCGGACCTGAGATTGGTCAAACGGGTCGTGCCGCGTGACGACGTAGCGAAGGAAGTCCTGCTTCATCGTTGCGCCGGCATCGCGGATGACCGATATGAGATCACCCATCATCAGCAAGAACTGGCTCATCGACATAACGTCGAGCATCGCAGGGTGGACTGTCACGAGAAGCCCGGTTGCCGCATAGATGGCGCCCAGCGTCAAGAAACCGAGCGAAGGCGGCGTGTCCAGAATGACCACATCGTAAGCGTCTTCTACGTCCGTCAATGCGAGACGCAACCGCTCGAAAAAGATGCTCTCAGCGTCCGACTGTCCTTTCGACAAGTAGCGCGGCGTCTCGTGCTCGTACTCCATAACCTCGATGTTTCCGGGAATGAGGTCGATGCCAGTGAAATAGGTCGGCCGGATGACGTCTGCGATAGAGCGACGCTCATCGTCGTAGCGCAGGGCCGCATAGATCGTTTCGTTGTGTTGGACATCAATTTCCGGCTGGGCACCGAACATGGCCGACAACGACGCTTGGGGATCGAGGTCGATCGCCAGGACACGATAGCCTTGGAGGGCCAAGTAGTGGGCAAGGTGCGCGCTGGTTGTCGTCTTCGCGCTGCCGCCCTTGAAATTCGCGACCGCCAAAACCTGCAAATGCTCGCCCGACCGACGATGAGGCTTGAACCTCAAGGCATCTGCCGGACGCTGCGCAGCGAACAGTTCCCGAAGCTCATTGATCTGGGCAAGCGTGTATGCGCGATGATTGTTCTCCAGGCGGGCAGGGAGGGGACCCTTGCCTTCGTTTGACATCAACTTGAGAGTCGATTCTGGAATTGAGGTGAGCTTTGAGACCTCATGGGTCATGAAATACCGTAGGCTTTTCTGAGCGTCCGGGGGATACATCTGCTGGCGCCTGGCCTGCAGATGCTCAGAAAGCATTCCCGCGTGTCGGATAATCTTGTCGGCGGGATCTTCAATTTGGATCCTGGTCTGGGCCTGCGCAGTCATGCCGATTCATCCCTTCGTTGTCGGCCAGTAGGCGGTTTGTCGCCCTTTGCCCGCTAAAGCTAGGTCACGATTCTCGGCTTTCGTCCAGTCCTTTAAGGTTAACAGATACTTAACGGCACCCTTGCATCGTGCTTATCGAGCCGCTGATTCGTAGGAGTTTGCTCAATCTTATCGTAGACTTATCTTGCGCCGCGGTGACGCTTCGTCCCCCGTTAATCTTACAGTCCGAGCCAACCCTTGGCCGCCGGATTTCGATCACTGACAGACACAGACGCGACGCCTGCGACGCGGCTCACGCGAATCGGAGCTCGCCGGGGCCCCGTTAATTCACCAGAGCGTACGAGCCGCCGCGCCGTGCTGACTTGCCTCCGTTCACGCGAACGCGACGGAGGATTCGACGAATGCGGGCAATTGCGATCGATGCCAACGAACACGGCGGATTGGGGTCTCTGGTCGATGAGATGCATCAGTTGCGCGCCCGGATGTTCGCCCACCGGCTCGGTTGCCAGGTCAGGATCGAGTACGGCCGCGAGCGCGATGAATACGACGCGCTTGACCCGACCTACCTCCTGGCCCTGACGGACCTCGGCGGCGTCGCCGGCTGTGCCCGTCTGCTTCCGACCACGGGCCCGACCATGCTGTCGCGGACCTGCCCGCAACTGCTCCCAGGCGGCGGGTTACGAAGCAAATCGACCATGATCGAGATCTCGCGCTTTTGCCTCGACACGCGCGTCGGGAGGAGAGGAGGCCGGTTCCTGCACGAGGCCACGCAGACGATTTTCGCGGGGATGATCGAGTGGTCGATGTCGAATGGCTTTGGCGAGATCGCCACGGCAAGGGACGTGCGCTTCGAACGCATCATCCAACGGGCGGGCTGGCCCATGACGCGCCTTGGCGGCGTAAAGCTCATCGGTGAGACCATGAGCGTCGCCGGCATCCTATCGGCCGACCAGGCAAGCTTCGATCGAGTGTGCCCGCCAGGCTATCGGTCCGCCCCGCTGCGCCTTCAGCGCGTCGCTGCGTGAGCGATATGGCCGAACTTCGTTCTCATCCGCGACTTGTCCGTAAACTTCAGGATGCCCTGGGCGACCAGATCTGCGCCGCGCTCGACGATCCGGCGGTCGTCGAGGTGATGCTCAATCCGGATGGCCGGTTGTTCATTGAACGACTAGGCCACGGGATGACAGCTGCCGGGACCATGCTGGGGGCGACCGCCGAGATCATTATCGGCAGTGTCGCGCATGCACTGCAATCCGAGGCCGACGACGAGCGTCCGATCATTTCGGGGGAGCTGCCGATCGGCGGTCATCGCTTCGAAGGCTTGCTGCCGCCCGTCGTCGGCGCCCCCGCGTTCACAATCCGAAAGCGGGCTTCGCGTCTGTTCGATCTCGAGGATTACGTGACGCAAGGCGTGATGACGGCCGACCACCTCGCGGTCATCCGCAACGCCATCGCATCGCGCCTGAATATCGTCGTGTCGGGCGGCACGGGCTCGGGTAAGACCACACTCGCCAATGCGGTGATCGCGGCGATCGTCGCGCATGCGCCTGAGCACCGCCTGGTCATTCTCGAAGACACGGCCGAGATCCAGTGCGCGGCCGAAAACGCCGTCTCGCTTCACACGAGCGACACGGTCGATATGGCGCGCTTGCTCAAGAGCACGATGCGGCTGCGTCCCGACCGCATCATTGTGGGAGAGGTGCGCGACGGCACCGCGCTCACGCTGCTCAAGGCGTGGAATACCGGCCATCCCGGCGGCATCACCACCATCCACGCCAATAGCGCCGTTTCGGCGCTGCGCCGTCTCGAGCAGCTCACAGCCGAAGCCAGTCAACAGCCCATGCGCGAGGTCATCGGCGAGGCGGTCAATCTGATCGTCTCGATCGAACGAACGGATCGCGGCCGCCAGGTCCGCGACGTGCTCCATGTCGAGAGCTTCTCAGCGGGCCAATACCGAACCCAGTCCTATGCCCCGAAGGAGGAACGCCATGTCGCATAACCGCATGATGATTGTCGGCACGAGCGCCGCATTGCTCGCGCTCCTGATACTCGACCCCGCCTTTGCGTCGACCAGCGGCGGCGGCAATCTGCCTTGGGAGAGCCCGCTTCAGCAGATCCAGCAGTCCATCACCGGCCCAGTGGCTGGCTTCATCGCGCTCGCGGCCGTGGCCGTTGCAGGCGGCATGCTGATCTTCGGTGGCGAGCTCAACGATTTCGCGCGACGCCTCATGTATGTCGTGCTTGTCGCCGGCATTCTGCTCGGCGCCACACAGATCGTGGCTCTATTCGGTGCAAGCGGCGCGTCGATCGGTGATGTCACGCGTGCAGCGGCCAGCGCCGATGGGGCAGGGGAGCCCGGTCATGGCTGAGGTCGGGGCCAATCTGCGACGCAATCGCATTCACCGCGCGCTGTCGCGGCCGAACCTGCTATTCGGCGCCGATCGCGAGCTTGTGCTATTGACAGGCCTTGCCGCCGTCATCCTGATCTTCGTCGTGCTCACCTGGTATGCGGCGATCCTCGGCGCAGCTATCTGGATCGTTGTCGTCGCGGCGCTGCGGATAATGGCGAAGGCCGACCCGATGATGCGGCGGGTCTATGCCCGTCACATCTCCTATCGGCCTCACTACCGGGCGACCTCGACGCCCTGGCGTCGTTACTGAGGTCCGCTCATGGTCGCGCTGCGTACATTCCGTCATTCTGGCCCGTCCTTCGCCGATCTCGTGCCCTATGCCGGGCTCGTTGCGAACGGAATCGTGCTGCTCAAGGACGGCTCGCTGATGGCGGGCTGGTATTTTGCTGGGCCTGACTCCGAGAGCTCGACCGACGCCGAACGCAACGAGGTCTCGCGCCAGATCAACACGATTCTGGCGCGCCTCGGCTCCGGCTGGATGATCCAGGTCGAGGCGGTGCGGGTGCCGACCACGGATTATCCGGCGCAGCAGGACTGCCACTTTCCCGATCCGGTGACGCGGGCGATCGACGACGAACGCCGCGGCAGGTTCGAGCAGGAGAGGGGACATTTCGAGAGCCGCCATGCGATCATCCTGTCCTGGCGGCCGCCCGAGCGGCGGCGCGCGGGTCTCGCGCGCTACATCTATTCCGATGCCGAGAGCCGGTCGGCCTCCTATGCCGACACGGCGATCGAGAGCTTCCGTACCTCGATCCGCGAGGTCGAGCAGTACCTCGCGAGCGTCCTGTCCATCCGCCGCATGGAAACGCGCGAGGTTGAGGAGCGCGACGGCACGCGCATAGCGCGTTACGATGAACTGTTCCAGTTCATCCGCTTCTGCATCACCGGCGAGAATCATCCGATCCGCTTGCCGGATATCCCGATGTATCTCGACTGGCTGGCGACGGCCGAGCTCCAGCATGGCCTGTCGCCGATGGTCGAGAACCGCTTTCTCGGCGTCGTGGCGATCGACGGTTTCCCGGCCGAGAGCTGGCCGGGAATCCTCAACTCCCTCGATCTGATGCCGCTGACCTATCGCTGGTCCTCGCGTTTCATGTTCCTCGACGACCAGGACGCGCGGCAGAAGCTCGAGCGCACCCGCAAGAAATGGCAGCAGAAGGTCCGCCCCTTCATCGACCAGCTCTTCCAGACGCAAAGCCGCTCGATCGATCAGGATGCGGCCGCCATGGTGGCCGAGACCGAGGATGCGATCGCACAAGCCTCTTCGCAACTCGTCGCCTATGGCTATTACACGCCGGTCATCGTGCTGTTCGACGAGAGCAGCGCGCGCCTGCAGGAGAAGGCCGAGGCGGTCCGTCGCCTGATCCAGGCCGAGGGTTTTGGCGCGCGCATCGAAACGCTGAACGCGACGGAAGCCTTCCTCGGCAGTCTGCCGGGCAATTGGTACGCCAACATCCGCGAGCCGCTCATTAACACGCGTAACCTCGCCGACCTGATCCCGCTCAATTCGGTGTGGTCGGGCAATCCGACCGCGCCATGCCCGTTCTATCCGCCTAGCTCCCCGCCATTGATGCAGGTCGCATCCGGTTCAACACCCTTCCGGCTGAACCTGCATGTCGACGACGTCGGTCATACCTTGGTGTTCGGGCCGACGGGCTCCGGCAAGTCGACGCTGCTCGCGCTGATCGCAGCGCAGTTTCGCCGTTATGCCGGTGCGCAGATCTTCGCCTTCGACAAGGGCCGCTCGATGCTACCGCTGACGCTGGCCGCCGGCGGCGATCATTACGAGATCGGCGGCGATGACGCCGACGGTGCGGCAGCGCTCGCGTTTTGTCCGTTATCGGATTTATCGACGGACAACGATCGCGCCTGGGCGGCGGAATGGGTGGAGACGCTCGTCGCCGTGCAAGGCGTCTTGATCACGCCCGATCATCGCAACGCCATCTCGCGGCAGATCGGCCTGATGGCCGAGGCCCGCGGACGATCGCTGTCGGACTTCGTGTCGGGTGTGCAGATGCGCGAGATCAAGGACGCGCTGCACCACTACACGGTCGACGGTCCGATGGGCCAACTGCTCGATGCCGAGAGGGACGGCTTGCAACTCGGGTCGTTCCAGACCTTCGAAATCGAGCAGCTGATGAATATGGGCGAGCGCAACCTTGTCCCGGTCCTGACCTATCTGTTTCGACGAATCGAGAAAAGGCTGACCGGCAGCCCCAGCCTGATCATTCTCGACGAGGCCTGGCTGATGCTCGGCCATCCCGTCTTCCGCGACAAGATTCGCGAATGGCTGAAGGTGCTGCGCAAGGCCAATTGCGCAGTGCTGCTCGCCACGCAGTCGATCTCTGATGCTGAGCGCTCCGGCATCATCGACGTGCTGAAAGAGAGCTGCCCGACCAAGATCTGTTTGCCGAATGGTGCCGCGCGGGAGCCCGGTACGCGCGAGTTCTACGAGCGTATCGGCTTCAACGAACGGCAGATCGAGATCGTCGCGGCAGCTAGCCCCAAGCGCGAATACTACGTCGCCTCGCCCGAGGGTCGCCGTCTCTTCAACATGGCGCTCGGACCCGTCGCGCTCTCCTTCGTCGGTGCGTCCGGCAAGGAGGACCTGAAGCGCATCCTGGCGCTGAAGGCGGCCGAGGCCAATTGGCCCGTTCACTGGCTCAAGGAAAGGGGGATCGGCCATGCCGAGACGCTTCTCGCCGATTTGTAGGACGCTCATCATCGCCACGATCATCGGATCGCCGGCGGCCGGTCCAGCCTTCGCCGGAGCCGCGGCCGGCGGCGCGACCGAGTTCACGCAAATTCTCAATAACGGCGAACTGGTCAGCCTCGTCGGTCAATCGACGACGCAGATCAACAACCAGATTCAACAAATCTCCCAGCTCGCCCAGCAGATCCAGAACCAGCTGAGGATCTACGAGAACATGCTGCAGAACACCGCGCAGTTGCCCTCGCATGTCTGGGGGCAGGCCGAGAACGACCTCAAGCAGCTGCAGAACATCGTCAACCAAGGCCAGGGCATGGCGTTCTCGATGGGAAACATCGATGACGTGCTCATGCAGCGCTTCCAGAGCTACGCGCAGTTCAAGACCAATCTGCCGAACGCCGCGAGCTTCGCCTCGACCTATCAGACCTGGTCGGCGACCAACCGCGACACGATCTCGGGCACGCTGCAGGCGGCGGGTCTCACCTCGCAGCAGTTCGCGACCGAGAACTCGACGATGACGCAACTCAAGACCGCTTCGGAGAGCGCCGACGGCCAGATGAAAGCTCTGCAGGTCGGCCATGAGATCGCCGCGCAGGAAGTCGCCCAGATGCAGAAGCTGCGCGGTCTGATCGCGCAGCAGACGACGATGATGGCGACCTGGTTTCAGTCCTCGCAGGCGAGCAAGGACCTGTCGCAGGCGCGCCGGGAGCAGTTCTTCAACGCGACCTCGCCCGCGACCTCCGGCGGCCAGACCATGGAGCCGCGCTGGTGAGACCGTCTACCATCATCATCGTCGTCATCGCCATTGGCGCCTGCGCTGCAGGAGCTTGGCTGTTCCTCGCGCCGCACACGCCAAGGCCGGGACAAGGGACTGCGTCGGCTGCCGGTGACGTCTTTACCCCCCCGCAGGACTACAAGACGTCCGGCGGCCAGCAGATGAAACCGCGTTGGTAGAGAAAGGGAGCAGGGGGTGCGTGGGATTAAACCGGGGCTCGTTCTGATCATTGTGTTCGGCATTGTCGTTGCTGCGCATCCTGCCTTGGCGCAGCAGGACGGCAGCGTTCTCACGACGCTGGAAAATTCGGTGACGACGGCCGCCAAGGGCTGGCAGACCGTCATGCAGGCGGCCAAGTCGTTGTTTTGGATCCTCGCTGGCATCGAGGTCGGCCTGGCCGCGGTCTGGCTCGCCATTCAGACCGCAACCCTCGATGCGTGGTTCGCCGAGATGGTGCGGCGGATCATGTTCATCGGCTTCTTCGCCTTCGTGCTCGACCAGGGACCGAGTTTCGCGAAAGCGGTCGTCGACAGCCTCTATCAGATCGGTGCTGGCGGCGGCTCGGCGTCGCCGGCGGATGTGTTCAACGCGGGTCTCAAGGTCGCCTCCGCGATGTCGCGGAACGCGCAGTTCGGCCTGTTCCAGGACAATGCACTGGCGATCGCCTCGGTGTTCGCCATGGTGATCGTGGTGATCGCCTTCTCGCTGGTCGCGGCGATCTTCGTGGCTGTCATGGTCGAGATGTATGTTGGCCTGCTCGCCGGCATGATCATGCTCGGCCTCGGCGGCTCCTCCTTCACCAAGGATTTTGCCATTCGCTACCTCGTCTATGCTTTCTCGGTCGGCATGAAGCTGATGGCGCTGGTGATGATCGCCAAGATCGGCTCCGACGCCTTGCTAAACCTCGCCAACCAGACCGGCACCAGCAACGACGCGTTCGTCGGGACATTGGCGATCGGAGGCATCTCCGTCGTCGTCTTCATTATCTCGATGTACGTGCCGAGCATCGTCCAAGGCGTCGTGCAGGGCGTCTCCGTCGGTAGCGGCATGGAAGTGGTGAAGCATGGGGGACAGGCGGCGAGCTTCGCGGCCGGCAGCGCCGCCCTCGTCATGGGAGGCGCGCGGGCCGGGGCGGCCGGCTTCAGTTCCGCGCGTGCTGACGGCGCCTCGTTTGGCGCGGCCGCCCTCAAGGCGATGACGCAAGGCATCGGCACGGCGGGCGGCGCGCTCGCCTCCGCCGCGCGCGATCAGGCGATCGGCGCGCCGGGCTCGTTCGGCACGTCGACGCTCGGCCTTGCCAACGCCAAGCTCGATCAGCGGGTCGCCCAGCAGAAATCGACCGGAAAGACTTGAGCCGATTCAACCCGACAGATGAAACATGGAAAGCCTTTCTCGAATGCCCGCGCGCAATTCGCCCGACAATCCCTATCTCGCCGCGCGCCAGGAATGGAACGAGCGCTACGGCTCCTATGTGAAGGCGGCCGCAGCGTGGCGCACCATCGGCATCGTCGCCATGGTCATGGCCGTGATCGGCTTCGCCTATGCACTGTTCCAGAGCACGCAGGTTAAGCTCGTTCCCTACATCGTCGAGGTCGATAAGCTCGGCACCGCCGCGAGCGCTGGCTATCCGCAGCAAATCGAATATGCGGATCCGCGGGTCGTGCGCGCGACGCTCGGAAGCTTCATCTCGAACTTCCGATCGGTCACGCCCGATGCGGTCGTGCAGAAGCAGTATATCGATCGGACCTATGCGCTGCTGCGGACCTCCGATCCCGCCACGCAAAAGATCAATGACTGGTTTCGGAGCAACTCGCCGTTCGAGAGGGCCAAGACGACGACGATCGCCATCGAGGTCAACAACATCGTCGCCCTATCCAACCAATCCTATCAGATCGACTGGACCGAATTCGAGCGCGACAGGAAGGGAAAGCAAACCGGCGAGCACCGCTTTCGCGGCATCGCCACCGTCACGCTGACCCCGCCCCAGGACGAGCAGACCATCCGGCTCAATCCGATCGGGCTGTACCTCCGTGATTTCGACTGGACGGCGCAACTATGAAAGGGGCGGGGACACCAATGCACCTAAACACAATCAGACCGCATGCATGCATTGTTCTCGCGGCATCCGGCTTCGGCTTGCTGCTTGCCGGTGTCAGCGCGCACGCGCAGGCGATGACGGCCAAGGAGCGAAAGGGCACAAGTATCTCGAGTCAGTGGCGCGGATCGACCGGCCTGGTGACGCGCGGCGCCGACGGCAAGGTCGTCTTCCTGTTCGGGGAGGTCCAGCCCTCCGTCGTCTGCTCGCCGCTCGAGGTCTGCGATATCGAGCTCGAGGCCGGTGAGGTCGTGCGCGATGTGCTGGTTGGCGACACCGTGCGCTGGAAGGTCGAACCGGCGACGTCTGGGGCGGTCGGCGGACAAGCCATCCATCTGATCGTCAAACCATCGGAGCCAGGGCTCGTCACCTCGATGGTGGTGACGACCTCGCGGCGGACCTATCACATCCAGCTCAAATCGAATGCGAGCCAATACATGGCGCGCGTCGGCTTCGAATATCCGGAGGCTGTCGGCAGCCGGCTCGCGGACGTCAACGCGCGTCTTGGCACTGAGGTGATTCCGGGCGCTGGCGTTCCCGCGGAGCAGTTGAGCTTCGCCTACAGCGTGAACGGCAACGCCTCCTGGCGGCCGACGCGCGTCTACAGCGATGGCGTGAAGACCTACATCCAGTTTCCGTCGTCGCTCTCCGGACAGGATGCACCGGTCCTGTTCGTGGTGTCGGGCGGCCAGAACCGCATCGTCAACTACCGGCTGAAGGGCGACATGATGGTGGTCGATTATCAGATCGACACCGCCATTCTGGTCTCCGGCGTCGGCTTTTGGAACCAGGACAAGGTGACGATCCGGAGGGGAGGATGACCATGCGCGCGGCCTCCTCGATGCGTCAGCTCCTCCTTCTCTCCCTGCTCGGCCTGTCGCTCGCGGGATGCGCCTCCTTCGGCAGCAGCGCCCTGGTCGCGAGTTCGGCGCCTTCAGATCTGTCTGGTCCCGCGGCCTCGGCGATCGCCGGCGACATGGTGACGAAACTCGCCGAGCAGGTCGGGCCGGGCTCTGGCACGATCCTCCTGAAGCCCGACGGCACGCCCTTCGGCCAGGCGCTGGAGATGTCGCTCAAGAGCTGGGGATATGCGGTGGCGACCGATCAGAAGACCGGCGGCGAGAAGACCATTCCACTCGCCTATGTGATCGAGTCCTACAATGGCCAGGTGCTGGCGCGCTTGTCGACGGGCAGCGTTCAGCTCGGCCGCGCCTATGCCGCGACGGCCTCCGGGGCATCGCCGGCCAGCCCGCTCTCCGTCATGCAGCGCGGGTAGGGAGGGCGATCATGGTGCAATCCCTGAAGCTCGGCGGCGCTCCGGAGGGCGAGGGCAAAGGAATCCGTCGCCTCAACCGGCTGCCGATCATTGTCGCCATCGTGCTGGTGATCGTCTTCTTCGCCGTCATCTTCTATGGCCTCACGTCGCGCGGTCTGTACTTCCGTCGCGCCGCCGGCATCGACACCGCCTCATCCAACCCGGCATCGACCTACGCCGATCAACTCAAGAAGGGCGTCTCCAACGGCATCATCGGCGACCAACAGGAAGCACAGACGTTCCAACCGGCCCCGGCGCAGCCCGAGCCCCCAAAGCCGGCAAGCAATCCCTTCACCGGCCGACAGCAGGCGGAGCCGGCCGGCTCGCAACTCGAATCCGAAGCGCTGTGGCGGGCGCGCCTCGAGCGGGAGGCACATGAACAATATTTGCGGGAGCAGCAGCGCCAGCGCATGGCCCGCGTGCAGGCGAACGACGCCGCCTATGATTCACCGCTCGGCATCAATCTCAGCAAGCTGCAAACATCGAGCGCATCCGTAAGCAATGCGGCGCAAGCGAAGACGACGACGACACCCGGTCTTGGACGCGGTGCGTCCGACCTTTATGCGACGGCGCTCCGCGCCGGCTTTGGCATGCAGAACATCGATCCGAACGGGCAAATGGCGAAAGAGGATTTCTTCAATGCAGACCTTAAGAAGCTCGGCTACCTCCCCAACAAGGTGGTCGCCCCGACATCCGCCTACGAACTGAAACGCGGTTCCGTCATTCCAGCGACGCTGATCACCGGCATCAATTCCGATCTTCCCGGTCGCATCACAGCCCAGGTCAGCCAGAACGTCTACGACAGCGCCACCGGCCATCAGTTGCTGATCCCGCAGGGCGCCAAACTCCTGGGGCGGTACGATTCCAAGGTTGCATTCGGACAAAGCCGCGTCCTTGTGGTCTGGACTGACATCGTCTTCCCGAACGGCTCGACGTTGCAGATCGGTGGCATGGCAGGCACCGACCCGGAAGGTTATGGTGGCTTCAACGATCAGGTCGACAACCATTACTTCCAGGTATTCGGCTCCGCGATCCTGATTGCCGCGATCGGAGCGGGCATCGACATGTCAGTGCCAGCGAGTTCGCCGTATGGGTATCGGCAGACACCGTCCGACTCCGCACGAAACAGCTTTGCCGAGACGTTTGGCCGGGTCATCGAACAGACGATCAGCAAGAACATGAACGTCCAGCCTACACTGGAGATCCGACCAGGCTATTTGTTCAACGTCCTCGTCGACCAGGACATGGTCTTTCCGGGGGCTTACAGGGGATGAAGTGCTTCGGTCCGGTTACGATAGAGTCTCTGGGAGATGCCGCGTTGGGCGCGAAGCAATCGATCCAGTTGGCCGATGGAGAGTGCTTCTCGTTCTCGCAACTGATCGCGCGTCGCCAAGAGGCGAGGCGGTCCAGCACCGTTGCGCGGAATTCCGCGGAGCCCAGCGCCCGATCCCGCCACACTCGTCGCGCGGATGATCGAAAGACTCATACCGATCGACAGAGCTGGCCCCGCAAATTCGGACAGTAGCTTGAGTGGATTTTCTGCCTGACAGCGGCGAGGATTCTTGCTGCGAATCAGGAGCGAAGATGACGAAGAAGAGCCGC
>NZ_JASAUS010000146.1:0-18780 GCF_029953005.1 Bradyrhizobium sp. Mp27
TGCGCGCGATGCGCTGCGACGGGTCGACACCGTGCTGGAGGACAATTCCGGTCCCCTAAAGGACACCATCGCGAACCTCAAGACATTCTCCGACGGGCTCGCGCGCAACACTGGCAAAATCGACGGTATTCTGGCGGGCCTCGAAAAGATGACCGGCGGCGGCGCGCCCGTGCAGAAGATCACCTATGACCTGCGCGCGCCGCAGGACATCGGGCCGGTCGGCCAGGCTCTTTCCGCCTCATTGGCGATTCCCGAGCCGACGGCGGTCGCGATGCTTCAGACGCAGCGTATGCTGTTCTCGCCGGTTCGAGACACCCCGGGCTTTGCCGAGTTCCTGTGGGCCGACAGCATTCCGAAGCTGGTGCAGGCTCGCCTGATCGACAGTTTTGAGAACTACGACATTGCCCACGCGCCCTTGCGTACGACCGATTTCGGACAGGCGGATTATCAGCTTCTCATCGATATCAGGCGCTTCCGCGTCGCGACGGACGACGAGCCGCGAGCGGAGATCGGCCTGTCGGCGAGGATTGTGGACAAGAACGGCAGGGTGATCGCATCACGCAACATCGAGACGAGCGAGAAACTCGACAAGATTGAACCGGCCGCCGCAGTTGCGGCGTTCGATGCTGCGTTTGCGCGCATCGCGAAGGAGGTAGTTCATTGGACGGGGGCGTCAGCCGCGATGAAGTAACAGCGCAATTAGAGGATGGCCCTTCCTGTTGTGCGTCTGATCGCGAGCAGTCAGGAAGGAGCTGCAAATACAATGTCATGATGCAGGCTGCGCCGCGAACTGCTCGTAAGCCGCGATTGCATCGGCGGCGTACATCAGTGATGGCCCGCCGCCCATGTAGACGGCCATGCCGAGCGCCTCCTCGATCTCTTCGCGCGTCGCTCCGAGCTTGACGAGCGCTTCGGTGTGGAAACCGATACAACCATCGCAATGCGAGGCGACGCCGAGCGCGAGCGCAATCAGTTCCTTGGTCTTTTTGTTGAGCGCGCCGTCCCGCATGGCAGCCTGCGCCAGCGCGGCAAATCCTTTCATTGTATCGGGAATGTCGTTGCGCAGCTTGCGCATGTTTGCAGAGGTTTGCCGAGTGATTTCCGGATAGTTCTTGTCCATGGCTTGCTCTCTGGGAATCTGCAACGTGCTGGATGGTCAATGGTCGGTTGGAGAACTCGTCGACATCGCGAGCCCATCTTCCGCCACGTTATTCCAGCATCTCGGCAAGCCCTCATTGAGCCTGATCAAGACCAGGTGTGGGGCAGATGATTATATTACAGCTTGGTGTCGGCCGCGCCTTTCAGCATTGGACGAGCAAAACATCGATGTCGCTTCGACCGCACTATGGAACCACCACGAAGGTCCTTCACTGGGCCATCGTCGCGCTTCTGCTCGTCCAATACCTCATCGGTTGGCTCATGCCGGATATTCATCGCGGCATGCAGCCCGGTGTGGGAATGACCTTCCACGTCTCCATCGGATTGGTCTTGCTGATCCTGATCGTGCTTCGTTTCGCGTGGCGCCTCACTCATCCAGTCGCACCCGAGAGCTCCTTGCCGACGTGGCAGAGATTGACCTCCGAGGTCGTGCACTGGATGCTGTACGTGATGGTTCTGCTGACGACGATCACCGGTTGGCTGTTCGCTTCATTCCGCGGCTGGTCGATCTCTTTTTTCTACTTGGTTCCGTTCCCGATGCTCTTTTCCAACAATCCGACGGCCGGCAAGGCGATCGACGGTCTGCACCAGACTACCGGCTGGCTTCTTTTGATTTTGGTCGGCGTACACGTGGCCGCCGCTCTTATTCACCTGCTGTATTATCGAGATCGCGTCATGGCGCGCATGTTACCTCGCTGAGGCGCCAGTGCTCAGCGGGCGAAACAGATCGTCCGCGAGCCGCTTTTCGGCAGTTCCACTGAAGATCACTTTCACGGGATGGCTGAAGGTCGGTGTATCCCGGCCCCTCCGTTTAGATTAGCGCCACGGCCGTTCCTGCGGCGGCGCTGAAGGCGACGACGACGAGCGGAGGGGCGCGCCAGACGATCAGCAGGACGAAGCCGACAAGGGCAATGCCGAAATCCCGCGGCGAGTGCACCGTCGTGGTCCATACCGGATCGTACAGCGCAGCGCCGAGCACGCCGACCACTGCGGCATTGACGCCGCGCATCATGGCCTGGGCGCCGGCGGGCTTCCGGAACGAGTCCCAGAACGGCAGGGCGCCGAGCAGGACCAGGATGCCGGGCAGGAAGATGCCAACGAGGCCGAGCGCCGCGCCTGAGAGCCCGTGTCGCTCCGGAGACACCACCGTGCCGAGGTAGGCCGCGAAGGTGAAGAGCGGGCCCGGCACCGCCTGGGCGGCGCCGTAGCCGGCGAGGAAGGCGTCATCGCTCAGCCAGCCGGGCGCAACGAAGGCCTCGCGAAGGAGCGGGAGCACGACATGGCCGCCGCCGAAGTCGTTCCTGGATCGCAGATAGGCGATCGCAGGCAGGACCACGATTCCAGCGGATACGAGCGCCAGCAGGCCCTTGCCACCGATCATTACGCTGACGGCGCCGGCGAGCGATGCCGCGGCAAAGGTACGGAGCCCGGCAGGCGAGCGCCCCGGTCCCTCGCCCTTGCGGCGTTCTCGCTCGAGGCCGATCAGGAGTCCGATGCCGAGCGCAACGACGATGGCAATGACCTCTGGGCCCCAGCGCGGCTTCAAGAAATCCATCACGGACACTGCATCGCGTCACGCTGTTGTGGCGGTGCGTCGATCGAGGCCGCTGCCCGACTGCGCCAGATTTGCACCAAGGTCAGGGTGACCGCGAGCAGCAATGGACCCAACACAACGCCTGGTGCGCCTATGAAAACGAGCCCGCCGACAACAGCGATGAACGACAGCATCGTCTGCATCCGAAGCTTGTTGCCGACCAAGATCGGATAGACCACGTTGTCCACGAGGCCAACGACGAGAGTGCCCCAGATCGTCAGTACGATCGCAGACGTGTACGCGCCGCTCAGCGCGAGAAAGACAGCGGCGGGCGCCCAAATCACGAAGGCGCCGAGAAACGGAACAATCGCGAGAAAGGCCATCAATACGCCCCAGAAGACAGGGGCGGGCAACCCTAACCACCAGAACATCAGGCCGCCAAGCCCGCCCTGCAGCGCCGCGACTGCGACGGTGCCAAATACGGAGGCGAAGATCGTATCAGTTACGCGACGGGTGAGTTGCGAGAACTCCGGCTCCGATAGTGGCAAATGGAGCCGCGCGGCCCCCGTTATCTTTTCCCGATCGCGCAACAGGTAGAACAGGAAGTAGAAGGTCAGCAGCAAGTTTGCCACTCCGGAAAACGACGCACGCAGGACGGAGCCGCTCCACGTGGCGAGCGCCGAAGTCGCCGTTCGCATCACATCTGGGAAGTCCACCTTCTCATGGATCCATTGTAGCGCCGGGACAACCCAGGGATGCTCACCCATAAGACGCGTCCAGTCTTCCGCGTCGAACATTGGCACGACGAGCGCCGCGCTCCGGACGGCTTCGTTGAGCAAAGTCCCGGCTATCAGGATGGCGGGAACGACCACAACGCAGGCGGTGACCATCGCCGTGATCAGCGCCGAAAGACCACGGGATCCGAGACCCCTGCTAATGGCCAAATCGAACGGCGCGAACAAGACCGCGAGCGTCGTCGACCAAACGAGAGCGCCCAGAAAAGGCTTCGCCATGAACGCGCAGAGAGCGAGGCCCAACAGGATCACCACGGCGAGTGTGATTGGAGCCTGCCTCTGATTGGAAAATTGTGGAGCATGAAGCATTGGCTGATGTCGACTACTCTGTTTGATCGATTTTGCTCATCACGTGAAAAGCTCGGTGCCCATCATCAGCGCGCATGTGACGAGACCAAGTAGCGGTCGGCACGCGGATGAGCGCGCCGGCCAAATGCTTGGAGATTTTATCAACGAGCCTGACGCGCGGCCTCTTGATTTGGGTCAATCGGGCGCGCGCAGGAGGTGCAAAAGTGAAGGTGCATCAACTAGCGGAGCAATACCGATGACGATCGCGACCGTGATGGTCTACGTTGATCCCGAGCAGCAGGCAGAGGGTCAGGTCCGTATTGCGCGGGATGTTGCAAACAAGTTCGAGGCGTCGCTGATCGGCGTTTCCGCCTTCGCGGTCGTGCCTCCCTTTGTTGCAGAGGGCGTCATCATTCAGGAAACGACCGCGGATGGCCTGAAGCGGATGAAGTCGGCGCTCTCGGAAAAAGAGCAATGGTTTCGCCGCGTGGCCGGACTGCCGAAGGAAAGGGTGGAGTGGCGCTGTAGCGTAGAATACCCCACCGTATTCCTGAGCAATGAAGCGCGATCGGCCGACCTGGTGGTGATCAGGCGCACCCGGGAAAAAATGGATCAATTCCATTTCATTGATCCTGCCGAGGCGATGATGCGGATGGGAAGGCCGACGCTGATGGTGCCCGATCACGTTCCGGCCCTGAATGCGGACCACATCCTGGTCGGATGGAAAGACACACGGGAGGCGAGAATCGCAGTGCGGGATGCGCTGCCGTTCCTATCGAGGGCTTCGCAGGTCACAGTTATCGAGATCTGCACGTCGGATGAACAGGACACGGCCCGGCGGCGCGTCCGAGATGTCGCGAAATACCTGCAGTCCCATGCCGTAAAATGCCAGGTCGAGGTGCGCGTGCACATGGCCGAGCCCGATGCACACCAGCTTGTTCGCGTGGCCAAGGACAAAGGCGCTGATCTGATCGTAACCGGAGGTTATGGCCACAGCCGGCTCGGCGAGTGGATGTTCGGAGGCGTCACTCGCGGTCTGCTGAACGAAGCGCCGGTCTGCGTGATGATGTCGCACTAGGACGTCACGTTGCGAGCCGTTTGCTAGGCAGTTTGTCGTCTGTCTCGGTCCGTGGGCACGCTGGTGGCGGTGATATGAGCTAGATCAAGTAGTCCGCGCCTCTCGCGGCTACCTTCGAGGAGGAAATTACAGCCCCGGAGACGAAGATGGCCATCAGAGACGTTTTGCTCACGCTCACCAGCTATCCCGAACCGACGCCGGTTTCAGTGATTGATCGCGCCGTGTCGCTGGGCTCAACTTTCGGCGCCCACATAGCGGCGATCTCATGTGAAGCTCATGTGCAGGTTCCCGGCAGCTTCCTGGGTGGCGCTGGTAATCTCGGGACGATCGTGGCCAGCGAGGCCCACAGGAGCAGAAAGAACGCCCAGGATCTGCTGGCAGCGTTTGAGGCGGCCGCTCAGAGATCCGGCGTGCTGCACGAGATTGTTCTCGAGCGCTGTCTGACGTCTGAAGTACCGGACCTGCTGGTGGAGTATGCGCGGTTGCACGACCTCACCATCGTGCCGGCGCCAGAATCCTACGATCAATGGTATGCTGAGGCCATCATCTTCGGGTCGGGGCGACCGACCTTGGTGGTCCCGGAGGCCCCATCGTCCAAGGCGGTCGACCTGAATAGGGTGCTCGTCGCTTGGGACTCCAGCCGCGCCGCCGCACGCGCGGTCTCCGATGCCATCCCGATCCTGGAGAAGGCGCGTGAAGTGCGCATCCTCACGGTGACCAACGAGAAAGCGATTTCCAGCCGGCGCTCCTCGCCTGAACTGGCCAAGAACCTGTCGCGGCACGGAATCGATGTGATCGTCGAGGAGGTGGATTCCGCCGGAAGGGTCATAGGCGACGTTCTCGCCGCACAGATCGAGTCCCGCAGAGCGGATCTCCTCGTCATGGGCGCCTTTGGCCATTCGCGTTTCCGTGAGTTCATATTGGGAGGTGCAACCCGAAGCATCCTGACGAAGCCGCCGATTCCCGTGCTGTTTTCCCACTGAACGGCGGGAGGCGTGGCGGCCTAGGCGGCTTAGTTGCACGAACCGCGCGCTCCTTGCACTTCGAACCGCACTTTCAACGGATTTGCGAACAGCGCGCCAACGGCTACGCTCGATCCGCAAGATAGTAGCCAAAGGCTGCGCGGAGTTCCCGCGCCGCTTTGGCTTGGGCATCGGTATCGGGATGATGAGCTCGTATCCCGGCGCAAAGGAGGGTGCCATCGAAAGGCACGAAGCTGCTCAACAGATATTCTTGCCGGAAACTCCGCATGCCATGCCTGTCGCTGGGCTGCTTCGGCAGTTGCACGTGTCTGCGACCGAGGGGCTCTCCGATGATGAGGTCAGCGCGCGCCGAAAACGCTTCGGTGCGAACACGGTCACCGCGCGGCGCCCCACCCGCGTGGCGAGCCTGTTATTCCACCAGTTCAAGAGCTCGGTCGTCTATCTCTTGGGTTTTGCAGCAGGGCTGGCGTTCTATTTCGGCGAGCTGGAAGAAGGCAGCGCCATCATAGCGGTTCTCGCCATCAACGCGCTGATCGGCTTCGTGACCGAGTTGAAGGCGGCGCGATCCATCGAGGCTTTGCGTGCGCTTGGAGCGCGCACGGCGCGCGTCCGACGCGAGAGTGGCGTCCATGTCGTGACGGCTGACGAGCTTGTTCCGGGCGACATCGTTGTTTTGGACGCTGGCGACGCCGTGTCAGCCGACCTGCGCTTGATTGAAACTTCCCGCCTTTCCGCAGACGAGTCGGCGCTGACCGGTGAATCGGTCGCCGTCGACAAGCAGACGTGCCCGGTCAGCGCAGACACTCGTCTCGGCGATCGCGCGTCGATGGCGTTCAAGGGCACCGCTATCACGCGAGGTACGGGCACCGGTGTCGTAGTAGCGACCGGCCTCGGCACGGAACTTGGCCGAGTGACGCGGCTCGTTCTCGAAGCCGATCCTGGCAGTTCGCCCCTTGAACGTAAGCTCGCGCGTCTGTCGGCGCAGTTAGTCTTTGCGACCGTTGCTGTCGCCGCTGCAATTGGCGCCACCGGCCTCATCGGAGGTGAAGATCCCTTCGTGATGGTCGAGGCAGCTATCGCGCTCGCCGTGGCGGCGATTCCCGAAGGCCTCCCGATCGTCGCGACGCTTGCACTCGCCCGTGGCATGTGGCGTATGGCGCGGCAGAATGCGTTAATCGAGCATCTTTCCGCGGTCGAGACGCTCGGGGCTACCACTGTCATCCTTACTGATAAAACCGGTACCTTGACCGAAAACCGGATGACGGTGCGGCGTCTCAGCACTGCTTCGGGCGAGATCACGCTTGAGACGGAGGCGCGAAAAGACGATGAGCGCTTGCAGCTGTCCGGCGACCGGCCGACCGCCGAATTGCTCCGCATTGCAGTTCTTTGTAACGACGCCCATCTCGAGCACCCAGACGAAAGCGGCAACGGCGATCCCATGGAAATCGCACTCTTGCGCGCTGGATTACACGCGGGATTAACGCGGACAGCCTTGCTGGATGGGCACCCCATCGTTCGCAAGCACGCCTTTGATCCTGTCACCAAGATGATGGCGACGGTTCACGAATGTGGGGATCGCGTGTTGGTAGCGGTGAAGGGAGCGCCGGAAGCGGTCCTGGCGGCGGCGACCCACGCAACCGTCGAGCAAGGCGAGATCGCCCTTGATGACGATACGCGATCGGAGTGGCTGAGCCGGGCCGATCAGCTCGGCCAACATGGCCTGCGCGTACTCGCCTGCGCGATGAAAATGGATACGCTAGCCGATGTCGCACCTTACGCGAGATTGATGCTTGTCGGTCTTATCGGTCTGGAGGACCCCGCGCGTGCCGACGTGCCACAGGCGATTGAGGACTGCCGGAAAGCGGGAATTCGGGTCGTCATGGTCACTGGCGACCACGTCGTGACGGCACGAAGTATTGGTCGCGCGGTCGGTCTCGGGCAGAACATTGCGAACGTCGTGGAGGGCAAGAATATCGCGCATGTGATCGAGACCGGGCAGCATGGACTCCGCGACGTCGGAATTTTTGCAAGAGTGAACCCTGAGGAGAAGCTTGCCCTGGTCAGGGCCTATCAGGCCGCCGGCGAGATCGTCGCCATGACGGGAGATGGGGTCAACGACGCGCCCGCCCTGCGGCAGGCCGATATTGGCGTGGCGATGGGCCTGCGGGGCACCGATGTTGCACGCGAAGCCGCCGCCATGATCCTGCTTGACGACGCGTTTCCGACCATCATTGGTGCGATACGCGAAGGCCGCATCATCTTCGCCAATATCCGCCGTTTCGTCGCTTACCTCTTGTCCTGCAATCTCAGTGAGGTGATGGTGGTTGGGTTGGCCGTGTTGTCGTCGCTCCCTTTGCCGCTCCTGCCTCTGCAGATTCTGTATCTCAATCTAGTGACGGACGTGTTTCCGGCCTTCGCACTAGCATTCGGCGAAGGTGAGGCTGGTATCCTCAGGCATCCACCGCGCGATCCAAGAGAGCCCATTTTGGGCCGTAGACGATGGATCGTGATAATCCTGCATGGCGGTGCGTTAACCGCGGGCGCGTTCGGGGCACTAGCTACATCGTCTTGGCTCGGTCTTGAGGCTCGAGCAACGGTGACTGTCACGTTCCTCACTCTCGCGTTCGCTCAGCTCTGGCACACATTCAACATGCGCGATCCGCAATCGCCGCTCATCGTCAACGAAATCACTCGAAATGGTTGGCTCTGGAGCGCGCTCTTGCTGTGTGTAGCGTTACTTGCTGTACCGCCGTACTTTCCCCCGGCGGCGCTTCTATTGCAGCTTTCTCCGCCTACGGCTGACATGTGGTCAGTCGTCCTTCTCTTTAGTTTGGCACCGATGATCGTCACGCAGACAATCAGCGTTGTCGTTAGCGGCTCGCCGAAGATTGCCGCGACGACCATGAGGCGACATCTTTGATGGGGAAGGCGGCCCCCGACACGGCGCCGGCGTTCTTCCATAGCCATCGGCGCGATCACCTACGTACAAACCCATGACAGGAAGCGCGGTTGGCGAGGACAGCCGTCGTTTAGGTACGGCGCCTTTGCGGGCGTTGTCGACGACAGGCAAGTTGGTCGCCATTTCAGCGGTCTCTCCGGTTCAATGGGAACGACGATTATCGTTCCTTCGAACTTGAGCCGCCCGGTATTCCGCTGCCTCGCAGGAACCTTGGAGCTGGGCCGCCCTTGCAGGCAACCGGTGCGGCTAGGTCATAACCGGGAACGGAACCTGGGATCTGCTGAATTGCGTTTACGTGGCCGCCGCTCGGCCCGCATCAGTGATCCGGTTTGATATCGCCGGATGGAAGCGGTTCGGTTTCCGCGAGACCGAGCTCCACCAGCCGGGCCACGATCTCATGGTCGAACATCGGCGGGCTGACCCAGGATTCGCCGAGCAGCTTCCTCAAAAATTCGCGCTCCAGATCGGTCAGCTCCATCCCGAACTCCGCTCGCCCAGAACGATGCCGCCGAGGCTTTGCCAGGAACGGAGCCATAGTCCTCCCGTTGACTCCAGAAGACAACATCCGGGAGGTCAACATGGCCATGGAAGATCGCGAGACCTTCAGCCTGATCGGAAGCGACAAGGTCGAGGGCACGAATGTGTACGGGGCCAACGGCGAAAAGGTCGGCTACATCGAGCGCGTCATGATCGACAAGATCAGCGGCAAGGTGTCGTACGCGGTGCTCAGCTTCGGCGGTCTGCTCGGCATCGGCGACGATCACTATCCGCTGCCCTGGCAGGCACTGAAATACGACGCCAACCTCGGCGCTACGTCACCGGCATCACCGACGACCAGCTCCGCGGCGCCCCCAAATACGCCGACGAGAGGGGTTGGAATTGGAGCGACCCGGCGACCACACGCTCCGTGAACGCCTACTACGGTGTGCCGGTGGCTTGAAGCGGCACGGCATTCGCGGGCCAACCGCCCGCCGTCAGCCAGACGACCCGATCGGTCGTCGAGGAGATGAAAAGTGAGTAATGCCGTTCGTGTTCTGATCGTGGAGGATGAAGCTCTGATCTGCAGCTTCATCGAGGACGCCTTGTCAGACGGCGGCTTCGAGGCCTGCTCGGTCCATTCGGGAGAGGCGGCGATGTCCACCTTTCGGGACGGCCGGAAGCAGTGTCGGGCGCTGCTGACGGACGTCAACTTAGGTGATGGTATCAGCGGATGGGAACTGGCGCGGCAGATTAGGGAAATCACGCCTGGCTTTCCTGTGGTCTATATGACGAGCGCCAGCGCGCCAGACTGGAAATCGCAGGGCGTCGATGGGAGCCTCCTGATCGAGAAGCCCTTTGCGCCGGCGCATTTGGCTGCCGCCGTCTCGCAGCTACTGGATACCCGAGCCTAGCCGGGTCGAACCGCTCCGATCCTTCGATCAAGCCGTCATGGTGGGCGGCGGATCCGCGGATCGTCAGCGTGCTGGTGATGTCTTGGCCCTGCATGCGGCCGCAGCGCGAGCCTCCGCCACCGCCATCCAATCCCGCAGCAGGCCTTTGTCCTCCCTCGAAAAAGACGCGCGCCGCTTGAGATCCTCCAGCGTCTCGCCGGGATGGCATCGCTCGAAATCCTCGCGGATCAGCGACTCGAGGTAGGTCCGGTCCCAAGCGCCGCCTGAATCGAGATGCTGGCGTGAATCGGTCCTCATGATTGTCTCTTGGCGCACGCAGTCGACGGCCCTCGGATGCGACAACGGCAAGAGCGATTGTTTGGTTCACGAAGGGGCCTGCCCGTGTCGACGATGACGGACGGCTTCAAGGCGGCCGATCGGGTCAAGTTAGAGGCGAGCTCAAGCCGCCAAGAACGAGGGGGGAGAGGTCCCTCAAGCCTCGCCCGATCTGGGTATGGCCGCGGCCGGCGAGACGATGCGCAGCGGTGGCGACGGATGCCCGGCGGACCGGGACACCGGAGGAGCCTTCCAGCCCTTGGCTTCGTATCGCTCCGCCAGCGCCGGCAATCGCCGCCTGATGAAGGGGTCGGCTCTTCCGGCCAGCTCGCGCACGCGATAGACCATCGCCTGGTAGAGCTCCCTGCTCCAGCGCCATGACGCGTCATTCCACCAACGCTACCGTCGGATGAATTTGATGACATCGACGGCGGCATCGTTCGATGTGGCGTGCTCCGCGATTTCCCTTGAGCAAGCGCTCGTTGCGGCACTAAGCTGGTCGCGGCAGGAAAATTCAGATGTCCGAGCTGCACGTGATCCGGAAGCGGTGTCCGCACTGCGGGAGAGCAATGAAGCTTGTCTCCGAGTCGACGGGCCGGGGCGGCGAGCGATACGTCTGCCCCGCCTGCGAGGAGGATCCGTTGCACGACCCCGCCGCCCAAAAATGGGTGGACAGCCCGCTGCGCCCGCCGGCTAGGTAGCTTCCGAAGAATCCGGCCCCGCCGAGGCCGGTTGTGCGTCCGTCTTCCAGGGTTTGTGGCCATCCAGCCTGCGGTGGGCCATCCGTTGCCGGCGACAGGACTGGCGGGATCGTCGCCCGCGCACCAACTTCTTTGAAAGATGCCGCTGCAGAACATGGGGAGGGCGCCATGTCGACCGTCGCGAAATTGCTCGCGCGGAAGGAACGGCTCCTGGCGCAACTGGAGAGCGATCCCGCGCCGAACGAGCGCGAGGAAATTGAAAGGATGTTCGCGCAGATCGAGACCGCACTGAGCTTGCTAGAACCGGGAGATGTCGTCGGTCGGAGTGACGAGTGATGGTTTTCCGTCGGTCAGAGTGCGTTCAGATCGTCCGGCAGTCCCCGAACTTCCGGATCAGCTTCGCGTCGCCGAAGTCCCCAGTCGCGGGTTCCCCGCTGCGGCTGAACGCTACGGCGCCGGCGTGTCCGGGCTTGCGCGACAGCGCTTCGGCCCGCATGACCGCGGCATTGGCGCTGAAGCACTCCGTCGCCTCGCCGGCGGCCACGCCGTCGTCGGAGAACGCGAACGGTAGAGCGACGTAGTAGGTCACTTCAGCCATCAGCCTCGTCCTTGCGTTCCCGGGCCAGTAGGAGCCGTCCGCGGGCGTAGCCGGTAGAGTCGCTTTCGGGAAATCGACGATGTCCTGACCCGGCTGGAATCGAGCGAAGCGCCGACGGCCGCCCGGAGCTCCGCTATGGTTGCTACCTAACGAGGCCGCCCTGCGTCGGGCGTCTGGCCTATGCTCGCTGGGCGGGCCGGTCAACCCAACTCGCTCATGAAAGCAATGAACGGAACGGCCCACGTCGCCGAAGCATGCCCCGGCAGAACCATCGTCACGACAGCCTGCGTGAGCATCCCGCTTACCTCCGCAAGGCGGCGGCCCAGGGCCGCCGCAGCCGCATCGGCACGCCCCCGCGGGGCGGTGGATCGTCGTCGCCGTCGAGCCGCCGCAGCGCCGCGAGGATGTCGGCGAGCCGGATGGTGTGGCCCATGCCGGGAATCTCTCGTAGCGCGGGACAGGATTCGACGGCGAACATGTCGGACGCCCAGGACGACAGGATGATCCGCTTCTCCGGCGCGGAGAGCTCGCTATCGTTCAGGACATCCTCCGGAGACGCATAGTGTGCGGCCGGATGGAAGAATGGACTGAGATTGCCGGTGTTCGTGTTGGTGTCGCTCATCGGTTGGCCTCCCTTTACGCTCCTTTCTTAGGGATGGTGTCGGTTGTCTGACGGGCGGACGGCGGCGCCGCCGCCCGCCCGTCGTCGTTACTGCGCGTTGATCGCGATCCGCTTGACGCCAGCCCGCGGGTTCTCGGACTTCGGCAGCGAGATCGTCAGGACGCCGTTCTTGAACGAGGCCTCGGCCTTGTCCTCCGCGACGTCCTCGAGCGCGATCTGCCGCTGGAACGAGCCGTAGTGGCGCTCGGTGAAGTATCTGCCTTCGTCCTTGCGCTCGCTCTTCTTCTCGCCGCGGATGGTCAGCACTCCGTTCGCGATTTCGATCTGGACGTCGTTCTCCGTCATGCCGGGAAGCTCGGCCGAGATCGTCAGCGCCTTGTCGGTCTCGCTGAGCTCGATCTTGGGCCAGCCGAATTGCCCTTCCATGAGCGGCGACAGGCTTGTGCCGCCGAAGCCGCGGAAGACGTCGTCGAACAGCCGGTTCATTTCGCGATGCAGCGTCATGAACGGATCGTGGCTGCCGCGCGCCGGCGCGAGCTCCTGGTTTCTGGACCAGGGAATGAGATCCCGAACTGCCATGGTTTTTCTCCTTCGTTGCATGGGTCAGGGAGCGCGGCCACGCTTGCGAGCGCCGCGTTCCGCTGTCGAACCTCGATCAGGCGTCAGGCCGCCTTCTTCTGCTCGATCTGCGAGGCGGGAGAGGCGCCGCCTCCGATCTGGATCCGGCGCGGCTTCATGGCTTCCGGCACCTCGCGGACGAGATCGATGATCAGCAGTCCGTCGCGGAAGGAGGCCTCCTTCACCTGAACGTAGTCGGCGAGGTTGAACACGCGCCGGAACGGACGCGCGGCGATGCCCCGGTACAGGTATTCGCCGGCCGCTTCCTCGGGCTTCCTGCCCTCGATCGTGAGCGCATTCTGCTCGGCCGTCACGGCGATATCGTCGGCTCCGAAGCCGGCGACGGCGAGCGAGATCCGGTAGTGGTCCTCGCTGGTGCGTTCGATGTTGTACGGGGGATAGTGGTCTTCGCTTGCCTGGCGGAGCGTGCTGTCGACGAGGTCGGCCAGGTGGTCGAAGCCGATGGTGGAGCGCCACAGGGGCGCGAAGTCAAAGGTGGTCCTCATAACCAAGTCCTCCAAAGAGCAAGATGGATACAAGGAGCGCAAGGCTGGAGTCAGAGCGGGTCTGATACCCGGCCCGGCGCCCGCGCCGGACCCGTGAAGGCGCCCGGCACACCGCTCTCGCGGCGAAAAATCAATCAGAAAAATGAGAAGTCGTTTCAAGGGGCGGACCGAAAAAAATCGATGCGGCGCTCGGTCGCGGTACAGAGCTGTCGGCCATTGCGCACCGCAAACGCCGTTTGGGGCTGATCCGGCTAAGGATTTGGGTGTCGACCGCCGCCGGAATCTTGACTCCGGTATCGCCCCGAATATTTTTGCGCCGGGGAATTCTCTTCCCGGTTTCTAAACACCGAAGGACCATGACGACCGTCAGGAGTGACGACGATGCTCGACGAAGATCTGGCCCGCATCCGTGCGCACCGCAACAACATCCACCGCTACCGACGCCTGCTACGGACCAGGCTATCGGAGCTGGAACGTCAGTTCATCGAACGGCGGCTCGCCGAGGAGCAGACCGCGCTCGATGCTCTGGCCGCCGAATCCCCCGTCGCATTCGCGCTTCCGACACGCCAGGATTCCGCAAGGATGGAGCCGAGCGATGAGCGACGTCCATGAGCTCCCTCCTCATCCGCGGCAGCGAAAAGGTCATCGGACACTATCGCCCCTCCTGTTGGCGAGTGCCAAAACCGAAAGCGAGCGCCAACTCTATCGGAGCCGGATCGAGCGTGAGCAGCGGCCGCTGGACCAGCTCCGCGGCGGCTTACCGGATCGGTTCGCGGCGTGAGCGGGATGTTCTTCTATTCGGCCGGTGTAGGATGGCGTTCCGCTCTCGTCCGACGGTCCCTGAAGACGTGCCGCCGCTGCGTTCACCGTGGCGGGGTTTCGCCTATGCTTCAGGCTGAGCTCCATCACCACCCGATAGAGCTAAGCGGGGATGGTTAGCCCACTTTCGAGCGGCTTGTCCGCCCATCGCCAAAAGCGGAAGGCATCCATCACAGGTCCTCCCGCAGTCCCTTGAAGAAGGGGTGCCGGACCTTGCCTTCTGCCGACTTCGCCCGGTACTCGATCTCCGTCAGAAGCTTCGGCTCGACCCAGATACCTCTGTGTAAGATGCGTTTGGTGTAGGGTTGAGTCCTCCGGATGAGAGGCTTCAGTCGCTTCTGCAGGTCAGCGCCGGGACTCTGCGGAAGACTGCGTAGGAACGAGCCGTCGGGAGATCGGTTGCTCTGACACCATCATAGGAGGGCCGCATGGATATGAAAGAAATGTCGGCAATGACGGAAGCTTCCGGGCTGACGAATAATGGCGGCATAGAGCAGGCCTCCTTAGCGAGGCCGAGCCGCCCGGCGGACGCGAGCCGTCGCCCGTCGCATTCGCAGGATGCAGCGATGCGCTGGGCCGAACAGTTGCGCGAGATGACTTTGAAGGCGCCGCTGCAATCCCTGTTTGTGGCGTTTCTGCTTGGGCTTTGGGTCGCGCGTCGGCGCTAGGCGCCCCATTCTGGGACCGGAAACCTTGCGATGCCCAAAGCCGCCATCTTCGATCTCGACGGGACCTTACTGGACTCGGTCGACCTGCACGCGCTCGCCTGGCAGGAGGCGATGGTCGAATTCGGCCACGACGTCACGTTCGAGCAGGCGCGAAGCCAGATCGGGAAGGACAGAGACAAGCTCATTCCTGTGTTTCTCTCTGAGGCCGAGCAACGGGACCATGGCAAGACGCTCGATGAGTGGCGCGGCGAGCGCTTCAAGTCGGCGTATCTACCGCTCGTCCGTCCTTTCTCGGCTGTTCCGGTCCTTTTGCGGCGCGCGCGAGGCGCAGGACTTCGCATCGCCATCGCTTCCTCCGCCAAGAAGGACGAACTGGAGAAGTATCTTGCCATTGCAGGAATCGTCGGTCTGGTGGACGTTGCGGCCTCGTCCGAAGACGTCGACGAGTCCAAGCCGGCACCGGACATCTTCGATGTCGTGCTGGAGAAGCTCGGCATCGAGGGCGGCGCAGCGGTCGCGATCGGCGACACGCCCTACGACGCCATCGCGGCTGGCAAGGCAGGTATCCCGACCATCGGCGTCCTCTGCGGCGGATTCACCGAAAGCTCGCTGCGAGAGGCGGGGTGCGTCGAAGTGTACCCCGGACCGAGCACTATCTACGCACGCTTCGACGACACGGCGCTCGCAAAGTAGGTCGACGACCGGCGCTGCGCGGCTATTCTTGCGGCGGTTGTCCATTGGAGGCGGATACGCCCCCGTCCACCGCTACGTTGGCACCGGTCATGAAGCTCGCGTCTTCGCTCGCGAGGAACGCGATCACGGCGGCGACTTCCTCCGGTTCGCAGACCCGGCCTAACGGGATCCGCTCGGCAAACTTCGCCAGCAGCTTCTTGTCGTCCATCATGTCTTCGGTCATGCCCGTACGCGTGAGGCTGGGACAGACCGCGTTCACGCGGATGCCCTTCTTGCCGAGGTCCAGGGCGAGGCACGCGTCAGATTGACCACGGCGCCCTTCGCCGCGTTATAGGGGCTCATGCCCCAGTCCCCGCCGGTTCCGGAGACCGACGCCGTGTTCACGATTGAGCCCCTGGTCTTTTGGAGATGGGGAAGTGCCGCGCGGCAACCGTAGAACACGCCATCGACGTCGGTCGACATCACTGTCCGCCATTTCTCATCGGTGATGGAAGCCGGGTCGCCTCCTTCATGGACGCCGGCGTTATTCACGATGACGTCCAGCCGGCCGAAGCGGTCGAGGACAGCCGCGACCATTCGGTCGACGGCACTCGAATCCGAAACGTCGACAGCCTGAACCATTACCTGGTCAGCAGGCAGGCTGTTGGCCATCTTTTCCAGTGAGGCTTTGTCGCGGTCGACCAGGGCCACCTTCGCGCCCTCTTTAACGAAGCGGCGTGCTGTCGCTTCTCCGATGCCGGAAGCTGCTCCTGTGACGATGACGACCTTGCCGTGGAACCTGCTGGCCATGCGAGACGCTCCTGCTTCTAACCCTCATAACCTTCGTCTCGGCAGTCGGATTCAAATTCTCGACTGTTCCGGCTTTTCAGGAACGATGTTCGAGACGATCGATTGTTGGACAAAACCCCCGAAACGAAGGATTGGACCCATGGATCTGACCGGCAAAAAGATCGCTATTCTCGCCACGAACGGCTTCGAGCAGGCCGAGCTGGAAGTGCCGCAGGAGCGCTTGAAGAAGGCTGGCGCGACGGTCGATGTCGTCTCGCTCGCCGCAGGCGAGATCAAGGGCTGGGACAAGAAGGATTGGGGACGTCCGGTGAAGGTCGACAAGACGCTCGACGAGGCATCGGCCGCCGACTACGACGCGATCGTATTGCCTGGCGGGCAGATCAATCCGGATCTTCTGCGAGTCGAGCCGAAGGCGCTGAAGTTCATCAAGGATATCTTCGATGCCAAGAAGATCGTCGCGGCCGTCTGCCACGCCCCCTGGCTTCTGATCGAGACCGGCATCGCGAAAGGTCGCAAAATGACCTCCTTCAAGTCGATCAAGACGGATGTAGCGAACGCAGGAGCGAAGTGGGAGGACGCTGAGGTCGTCGTCGATCAGGGCGTCATCACTTCCCGCAACCCGGGCGATCTCGAGGCCTTCTGCGCCAAGATCGTGGAAGAGGTCAAGGAAGGTCGACACACCCAGCGCAGCGCGGCCTGACGACGATGAAGAGCATCAAACTATCGGGCGAGGTGGGTTCGAAAACCCGCGTCGTCATCCTCGATTCCGGGGAGGAAGCGTTCACGACGCTCACCAAGTTCGCGAACGACGCCGGCATCACGGCGGCGTCGCTCACCGCCATCGGCGCTTTCGAGAGGGTTACGGTTGGCTGGTTCGATTTCGAGAAAAAGACTTATAAGAAGATCGAAATCGCAGAGCAGTGCGAGGTGCTGAGCGCGATCGGCGACATTGCCGTCGGCGACGACGGTAAGGCAAGCCTTCACGTGCATGTGGTCTTGGGATTGGCTGACGGGACTACTCGCGGCGGGCATCTTCTCGAAGGAAAGGTCCGACCGACGCTCGAGATTGTAGTGGCGGACACGCCAGCCTATCTCAGGCGTAAGAAGAAGCCCGAGCTTGGCATAGCGCTGATCGATATCGCGGCGACGAAGCTTGACGTGCCAGCATCGACTAAAGCCAATCATGCCGGCTTGGCGAATACGATGTCTTTGTCGGCGGTCGTGAAGGAATTCCGCTAAGTCTCGTCTCTTTGATACCTCCCACGCGTGACGTCTTCGGCTACGCGATCCAATGCGCGGTTTCGGTAGCGATAGCTGAGGACGCCGTAGATAAACGCCGTGAGAAGTACGAGCGCTCCAAGGAAAAAGACGGCTTCGAGGCCCATCTCGCTCTCCTTTCGATGACCTTACGCAGCACGTCGTTTTCGGGTCTTGGCCGCCTTTTTGGCGGACCTCGAACGCTCCGATGCCGGCCGCTTGGCAGACGCGGCGCCGCCCAATCGGCCGCCTTTGCGGGATGGCGAATGATCTTCCTCAGTGCCGCGACCCGAGCCGCTCTTCTTCCCGCCGTGGGTCTCCTTGTTCACTGTCGCCCAGGCGCGCCGTTCGGCCTCCTTCTCCGGAACGCCGCGGTGTTCATAGCCCTCTTCGATGTGCTCGGCCTGGCGCTTCTGCTTGTCGGTGTAACTGGACTTGTCGCCACGAGGCATGACACTCCTCCCGTCGATTGGAAATATTCGTTTTAAGACTGGGAAGGGCCCCCGGTTCCAATCTCAAGCCCCTAGTGCGGGAGCGATGCGAGGTCCGAAGCATGCAAGCCGATGACGCGGCACCCTGCCGCCAGATACAGGGCCAACCGAGCACTGTTTCAGATGTTGCTCGGCGCCGGTGCCGGATCGGTCCGCCTTTGCGAATCGGATAAGAGCCGGCGCCGCTTGGGTCGCAGCCGTTCAGATAGTTGAGGGGATCCAGCCTTAACTGGCCGAATTGCGGTTACGCGGCCGCCGTTCGGCCCGCATCAGTAATCCGGTATTCGATATCGCCGGATGGAAGCGGTTCGGTTTCCACAAGACCCAGCTCCACCAGCCGTGCCACGATCTCATGGTCGAACATCGGCGGGCTGACCCAGGATTCGCCGAGCAGCTTCCTCAAAAATTGTAAGCGCGTATTTTACCGCACAGGCTACGCGCGCGGCTGGCCGCGGCGTCGCGTGACGCCGGGCCCCAGCAGTGTCATCGGAACGGCTTGGTTGACCTGAGCGTTCGAA
>NZ_JASAUS010000147.1:0-18714 GCF_029953005.1 Bradyrhizobium sp. Mp27
TTCGCGGTTGAAGGTGATGGGGTGGCTTCGCAACCGAATCCTACGCCGCATCAGCGCTTTACACCACGCTCGCCAGCCTCTCAGGCGCCCTCTCGCGAATAAGACGGGCTATGCGTCCACCATCGAAGGCAGCTGTGACTTTCTTGGCGTGAATGGCTGGAAACGAGAAGGGCGGAATCGTATCGTCGGTCATGGCGGGCGTGGCGTTCGCGGTTGGAGGTGATGGCGTTGGCTTCAAAACCGAATCCTACGCCGTATCAGCGCTTTACACCACGCTCGCCAGCCTCTCGGGCGCCTCTTACGAATAAGACGGGCTAGCATGATCGCATCTGGAATTAGGATGTAGTCGTTTGCGCCACTACCTTTTTTGACTATTTTCCAAACGCTCCGCGAGCCATCTCGATTTGTCACCGCACCAGTAAGCGTATCGATGATCGCGCCGTCGTAAAGCTGGCGCATTAAGTCCTTCGGGTTATCATCGCCCCGAAGGCGGCCATCCTCGGCAAGCGTCACAACGTCTGTAACCTTGCATCGATAGGTCTTATGCTCCTGAGCGGAGGCCGTGCTGGCGGCGCACAGCGCGGCCAGCGCCACGACAAAACGCCCGCCACAGCGCACAGAGGCAACTTTATGGTCTATTGCCGCTTCTTTCACCCCATACCCCCAAAGCTCAAACCCTTGTCAGCTTGTCAGCCCGAATGTTGACGGTCCAGCCCTCAGGGGAGTTATCCCTCCTCCTTCTGAGAAGCTAACCAATCGCCTCCATCACCCGGCTGAATGCCGGATGGCTTCGATTCTTGACCTTGATCCATTGCTCGCTGCGGCCGGCGCGGCACAAACGATGCTTAGAAACCAGGCCCTCCGTCTCGGTCGAATGGGAAAATCACCAAGGATCATTCCGTCTCGTCTTTAGTCGCGCTTGCGCAGCTCGCGCGGTTGTTCCACACAGATCAAACAACCGTTCGACTCAGCGGATTTCGCAACGCCGGCACCAGCCCAGCGGCGATGTAGCTTTCGGAGAAGTTCATTGCTTTCGTTGGTCTCACCCATCTCGTTTCTTAAGCCAACCAGCAAGGGAAAAACCGAACCGTTGATGTTGCTGTGCGAACGGCAGGATGGCTCCGAAGTCGAGCTGGTCGCCAAATTCTCCGGAGCGTGCGAGGAAAAGGAAGTGAACCTGGCCCGCGAGGTGATCGCGGTCTGTCTCGCCGCCGACCTGAACCTGCCCGTTGCCGAGCCGATGATTGTCGAGGCATCGCCGGAGTGGATCGATACCATTCCAGACCCCTCCATCCGCGCCAAGGTCGCAGGCAGCTGCCGGCTGGCGTTCGGATCAAAACTCTTAACCGGGCAATATTCGGTCTGGAACTCTGGTACCCAGGTGACCGAATCAATGCTGCTGACCGCCGCGGCAATCTTCACGTTTGATGCGCTTATTCAGAATTTCGACCGCCAGGAGCACAACCCGAATTGCTTGGTTAATGGCGAAAAGATCCTGATTTTCGACCACGAACAGGCCTTCATGCACAAGCTTATGATGTTCTGGAAGCCGCCCTGGGCGCTAGGCGGATTGCAGAATTTTGAAGTGCCAGGACGGCACATTTTTCGCCCAAGTTTGTTGGGCCGTGCTATCGATTTCGAGAGCATTAAGATTTCCTGGACCAATATCTCGGACCAACGGATGGAAGAGTACCGGGCGGCCATTCCGCCAGACTGGAGCGGCAACCAGGGTCCCCTCGACGCAGCGCTCTCGCTGATCAAGGATGCACGAGACAATATCGACGGATGTCTGCAAGAGATATCACGGGTGCTGACATGAAAAAAATGGCCTATGGCTACGTCATTCTTCGGTATGTGCACGATGTCGTCACGGGTGAATTCGTGAACGTCGGCCTGGTCATGCATGCACCCGACACGCAGCGAGTGAAAAGCAAAACGCGAACCTCGATCAGGAGACTGAAAGCAACGTTCCCTGACTTGGATCGAACGGCGTTCGTTGCTGCCATGAAGTCAGTGACCAGGGCTTTGGGCAAGGTCGAGAAACAATTCCAGTCCGATGGCATGCTCAAGCAGTTCGTTGACGCGAAGTCTTTTGCTCACTTGGCAGTGCCAATCGATGACAGCTCGCTGCAGTGGTCACAAGTGTCAACCGGCTTGACGGACGACTTCGACAAATCATTTGATCGCGTCTATCAGCGAATGGTGACCCGATATGACCATCAATCGTTAGCCCGGCGCTCTGATGAAGACGTGTGGCGGCCAGTCCGTGAAAAGATCGCCGAGCGCAAGATCAGCGTGCCGTTCGAAGAGAAAACAGTTGTCGGCGCGACCGATCAGATCGAGTTCAAGCATGCCTGGAAGAACGGCGCCTGGCATGCCTATGAAGCACTGTCGCTCGATCTAGCCGACGCCGATGGCATCAAGGACAAGGCGCGTCGCTGGCGTGGTCATCTCGACGCGGTGTTCGAGGGCAAAAGCGATCCGAACCTGAAATTGAATTTTATTTTGGGTGCACCGACAGATCCGAAACTGCTTTCGGCATATGAGAACGCGGTCGCTATACTTGGCCACTCACCTTCCCAGCCGAGAATATATCGCGAAGCACAGATCGATGACCTCGTGTCTGAACTTGAGGATGAGGTACGCGCTCACTCGCACGATCTGCCTTAGCGCCGCGGTCCTCGGTGGGGACTCTGCACGAGGTCCGTGTTGCAACCAGAGGCCAAGGCGGCTCTTTGGCCCGCCACCAATGATCGCGCATCCCATTAGTGTTGTAAGAAAATCCGGTTTTGCTCCGCCTCGGTCCCGGTGTACCCAATGGCGGTAAGCCGGTCGATTGCATATGATGCATGACCATCGTCGGGGGAGCAGAAATCTTGTTCGAACAGACCTTCAAGAACATCGACGACGTCTTGTGGAAGGAGGCCGGGTGCGCGACCGAGCTAGACTACACCGAGCAAACGTCGTGGATCTTGTTTCTCAAGTACCTTGATGACCTTGAGCGGGCCAACGAACAGAAGGCCGAGCTTCAGGGCAAGAAATACGCTTATATCATTGACAAGCAGCACCGCTGGTCGGTTTGGGCCGCACCCAAGAAGCGCGATGGCACCTTCGATCACGACAGGGCGCTAACCGGCGACGATCTTATCGACTACGTCAATCGGGATCTGTTTCCATATCTGCAAAACTTCAGGACGCGCGCCGAAGGCTCCAATACGGTTGAATACAAAATTGGTGAAATTTTTGGCGAGATAAAGAACCGCTTTCAAAGTGGTTACTCACTGCGCGACGCGCTCGAACTGATGGATGGGCTGAGCTTTCGTTCGCAAGACCAGAAGCACGAGCTGTCGCATATCTACGAAGCCAAGCTCAAAAACATGGGCAATGCGGGCCGGAATGGCGGCGAGTATTACACGCCCCGTCCGCTGATCCGCGCCATGATAAAGGTGGTGAGACCGGAAATCGGCCAGCGTATCTATGACGGTGCGTGCGGCTCGGCTGGCTTCCTGTGCGAGGCCCATGACTACCTGCGCGCCAAGCCGGACCTTTCGACCAAGGATCTGAAGACCCTTCAGGAGAAGACATTCTTCGGTAAGGAGAAGAAGAGCCTCGCCTATGTCATCGCAATCATGAACATGATCCTGCACGGCATCGAGGCGCCGAACGTTCTCCACACCAACACCCTCGCCGAGAATATCAACGACATTCAGGAGAAGGACCGGTTCGACATCGTGCTGGCTAATCCGCCGTTCGGAGGCAAGGAGCGCCCGGAGGTTCAACAGAACTTCCCGATAAAGACCGGCGAAACCGCGTTCCTGTTCCTTCAGCATTTCATCAAGTCGCTAAAGGCCGGTGGCCGCGCGGCCATCGTGATCAAGAACACCTTCCTGTCGAATAGCGACAACGCCTCGGTTGCTCTCCGCAAGGAGCTGTTGGAAGGCTGCAACCTGCACACCATACTCGACATGCCGGGCGGCACGTTTTTGGGCGCAGGCGTCAAGACCGTTGTGCTATTCTTCGAGAAAGGCGCGCCCACACGCAGAGTTTGGTTTTACAAACTCGCTCCCGGCCGCAATCTCGGCAAGACCAATCCACTCAACGATGACGACCTCAAAGAGTTCGTTGCGTTGCAGGACAAATTCAAGGATAGCGATAATTCGTGGACCGTCGATGCAAAGACCATTGACAAGACGACCTATGTCCTCTCGGTGAAGCATCCCAATAGGCCCGACGAAAACGAGTTACGCGATCCAAAGGACATTATAGCCGAGATGATGGCGCTGGACGCCGAAAGCGCGAAGATCCTCGCAGGCATCGGGAGCATGCTGTGAGAGCGGGTTGGCAAGAAAAAAGCATAGGCGATATCCTGACGCTTGAGTACGGCAAGCCGCTTCCTTCGTCGTCACGCAACGCTAACGGCAAGTATGCCGTCTACGGAGCGAACGGGATCAAAGATCGCTCAAACAGTTTTTACGTAGAAAAGCCTTCGATCATTGTTGGCAGGAAAGGTTCAGCTGGAGAAATCACTCTCACCGAAGACAAATTCTGGCCGCTTGATGTAACCTATTATGTTACGTTCGACGACACGAAATACGATTTGCAGTTTCTCTATCATCTATTGTCACAGCAAGAACTTACGAAGCTGGCCAAAGGCATTAAGCCCGGGATCAATCGAAACGAAGTTTATTCGAAGACGGTTCGCGTTCCTCCGCTATCCGAACAACAGCGTATCGTTGCCACACTGGGCGAGGCATTTACGCGATTGGCAGCCGCGGTCGCTAATGCCGAGCAAAATCTGAAGAATGCACGCGAATTGCGCGAAGCTTCCACCAATGCGGCTATTGCTGGAAATCTGACCCAAGCTTGGCGAGCTTCTCATTCAGAAATCGAAAGTGCATCTCTGCGCTTAGACACCGCGCTAACTCAACGTCGCCGAGACTGGGAGGGAACTGGCTCGTACAAGGAGCCGGATGCCCCGATTGCCGCGAAACCAGTCGAGCTGCCTAGCGGTTGGACTTTAGCATCGCCTGAGCAGCTCTCCACTCACATTGTCGACTGCCCCCATAAAACTCCTAAATGGACCAAGTCAGGAGAACTCTGCCTTCGAACGACAAACTTTAGGCCAGGTTTTCTCGACCTAGAGTTCGTACGCTTCGTTTCTCAGGGAACTTACGATGACCGAATCATGCGGTTGAAGCCGCTTCCCGGTGACGTTGTTTACAGTCGCGAGGGGGGCATTCTTGGGATTGCATGCCTCATCCCTGCGGGATTGAAGGCTTGTCTTGGCCAGCGCATGATGCTTTTCCGCATGGACATCAGCATAGTCCTGCCGGAATATTTTGTCGGCGTTCTAAATTCTACATTGATCCTCTCCGAGGTTAAGCACCTCGTCGGCGGCGCGGCTTCGCCCCACCTCAATATCCGAGATATTAGAAGGTTTCCGATACCCCTTCCGCCAATCGCCGAGCAACGTGAAATCGTAAGGAGGCTGGACGCGATCTCCGCTGACACCCGCCGCCTCGAAAAACTGTATGAGCGTAAGCTTGCGGAGCTGGCTTCGATTAAGAGATCCCTATTTCAAATGGCGTTCTCCGGCGCATTGACTTCGCCGTCGTCGCTGGCAACCCAAGAGGCTGCCGAGTGAATGAGGCCGAGACCCGCGCTGAACTGATCGACCCGGCGCTGCGGTCGGTGGGATGGGGTGTCGTCCCCGATAGTCGAATGCGTCTGGAAGTTATCTGCCCGGGCCGCATTGAAGGCGCCGGGCATCGGGGCAAAAGTGACGTTGCTGATTACGTTCTCACCTTTCGCAATCACAAACTGGCGGTGATTGAGGCCAAGGCGCGTGACAAGCCCGATACCGAAGGCGTGGGTCAAGCCAAGGTACATGCCCAAAAGTTACAGGCCCGCTTCGCCTATTCTACGAACGGACGACGCATTTACCAAATCGACGTGAAGACTGGAGCGGAGGGATATGTTGATAGGTATCCCACGCCGGACGAACTGTGGGATCAGACGTTCGCCGCGCCGAATGAATGGCGGGACCGATTCTCTTCCATCCCATTTCCCGACAAGAGCGGAAGTTGGTCGATCCGCTACTATCAGCAGAACGCGGTAGAGAATGCCCTGGAGGCCATTGCGGCGGGCCGCAAGCGCATTCTTCTGACGCTCGCCACCGGCACTGGCAAGACATCAATCGCTTTTCAAATATCCTGGCGCCTGTTTCAAACGCGTTGGAATCTCAGTGGTGAACCAACTCGGCGACCGCGCATACTGTTTCTGGCGGATCGCAATAATCTAGCCAATCAGGCTTATAACGATTTCACCTCATTCGCCGCGTTCGAAGAAAAGGCGATGCTCCGAATTCGACCGGACGAAATCGCGAAGAAAGGTAGTGTCCCCAAAAACGCTAGCATCTTCTTCACGATCTTCCAGACGTTCATGAGCGGCACGGATGCGGACGGTAAACCCGCGCCGTATTTCGGTGAGTATCCGAATGACTTTTTTGATTTTATCATCATCGATGAGTGCCACCGCGGCGGCGCAAACGACGAAAGTAACTGGCGCGACATTCTCGACTATTTCGAACCGGCCGTTCAACTTGGCCTGACCGCAACACCGAAGCGGCGCGACAACGTAGACACCTACGCCTATTTCGGCGAAGCGCTTTATGTGTATTCGCTGAAGGAAGGCATCAACGACGGGTTCCTAACTCCCTTCAAGGTGAAGCAGATCGCCACGACGCTTGATGATTATGTCTATGTGACTGACGACAAGATTATCGAAGGAGAGGCAGAGGAAGGTAAGCGCTACCGAGAGCCGGAGTTCAACCGCACCATCGAGATTGAAGAGCGCGAGCGCTATCGCGTTAAGCTGTTTATGGATCAGATTGATCAGCGCGAGAAGACGTTGGTGTTCTGCGCAACTCAGGCCCATGCCCTACTGGTACGCGACATCATCAACCAGCTAAAGACAAGCAGTCATCCAGATTATTGCGTGCGTGTTGCGGCTGACGATGGTGAACGTGGCGACCAATGGCTGCGGACATTTCAGAACAACGACAAGACGATCCCGACAATCCTGACAAGTTCGCAAAAGCTATCAACCGGCGTTGACGCCCGCAACGTGCGCAACATCGTTCTGATGCGTCCGATAGGCACCATGATCGAGTTCAAGCAAATCATCGGGCGCGGCACGCGGCTATTCGACGGGAAGGACTACTTCACAATCTATGATTTTGTGAAAGCCTATGAGCATTTCAATGATCCCGAATGGGACGGCGAACCCGAACCGGTTGAGGCAACGGAAGCTAAATCGAAAAAGTCCGCAGAGGCCGGTGCTGATACGAGTGAAGGCGAAGGCGATGGTTCAACTGAGCGACCAAAGAAAATTAAGATAAAGCTGGCGGATGGTAAAGAGCGCACTATCCAAAATATGATAGCAACCACCTACTGGAGCCCCGACGGCAAACCGATCTCGGCTACCCAAATGGTGGAAAGGCTGTTTGGAGAAATTCCACGCTTCTTCAAGGATGAAGACGAGCTGCGGCAAATTTGGAGCAAGCCTGATACGCGCAAAGCGTTGCTTGATGGAATGACCGAGAAGGGCTTTGGCTGCGCACAACTGACCGAAATTAGCCGCATCGTCAACGCGGAAAACAGCGACGTATATGACGTGTTGGCCTATATCGCATTTTCACTTGCTCCGATTGCGCGTTCCGAGCGGGTAGAAGCGAGGCGCAACCAAATCCTCTCTCATTATGAAAGCAAGCTTCAGGCGTTTCTCGATTTCGTCCTCGGACAGTACGTGAAGCAGGGCGTAGATGAACTCGATCAGGAAAAGCTCGCGTCACTGCTCCAGTTGAAATATCACACTGTAGACGATGCGTTGGTTCAATTGGGGAGTGCCTCAGCAGTGCGCGATGCCTTCGTCGGGTTTCAACAGTATCTTTATTCTGAACGAGGCTAGATGGGCGCGGAGTCCGCGTCCCACATTGCCTGCTCGCTGAAGGATGCCCCAGACTTCTTTAAGTCGCAAAGCCTGCGCGCGCGGGGATGCGGCCCGACTTTGTCGTGCCAGTATTCGGCATCATCGGGCGCGGCGGATTGGCCGCGGCCTGGGCCGCGCGCAGCGCTTCCTGGGCCTGCCGGATCGCCGGATTCGGATTGACGAAGCCCGGCGGCACAGCGGTGTACATCAGCTTCGGGGGCGGCGCGTTGTCGGTCAGCTTGTCCTGCTCGGCATCGAAGCCGACAGAGCCCGCCGGATAGAACAGCGCCGCAAGCTCCGCCTTGATCAGCGCCGGCAGGTCATCGCCTTTCAGGAAGTCTTCAAGCATCGCTCCCGTGACGACGACCGCGCGGGTATCGCCGACCATGTCGGCGAGCTTGCGCGCAAGGGCGGTGGTGGCGTTGCTGTCGCTGGCATCGCCGGCAAGGCGACGCGCCATGTCGACGCTGGCGGCGGATTTGCTGGCCGCGGCGATGCTGTCGTTGATATCGTTGGCGATGCTACCGAGCGCGCGCCTGCGGCTGCGCGATTCCAACAGCCGGCGCAACGCCGCGGTGCCGGTCACCCGCAGCGGTGGAGCTTCAGTCTTCTTGAACAGTGCCATGGTTCATCCTCTCGGCAGTCGCGCGACCATCGCGCTGAATTGCGTCGGCCGCGGTCGCATCGCGGCAATCGGTAACCGTCCGATGATATGGGCCGGCGCTGGCCCCAGCGCGAGCGGCGCCGGCTCCGACGCCTTGATCGTGGTGGCGATGAAGGCCTCCAGGCCGCCACGGAATCGATTGATCGACGCGATCAGGTCGTCATAGGACTGATCGGCCGACTGCAAATCGCGGCGCGAGACGATCAACGCTTTCGGATTGCTCGGCTTGTCGGTCAGGCTGACTTCGTCGATCACGGCGCGGTGGATCGTGAAGTGAAAACCGGCCGGGCTGTCGGCGCTGATGGTCTCGGCCGCGAGCACGGTCGCCGCAATCGAGAATGCCGGCATCTGTGCGGCCAGCAGATCGTCGACCTTCGCCCCGACCTGGAGCTCCCCATCAACATAGTCGAGCCGCAGGATCTTGCCGACGCTCTCGCCGGCATGTCGCAGCAGCAGCGGGATGGTGTCGAGCGCGCTCCAGCTCAAGGAATCTGCCTTGAACGACATCCGCTCGGCATCGATGGCGCTCGATGAGCAGACGCCTTCGACGACGACCGGGCCGGAGGTGGCTTCGAACAGAGCCAACGGCTCGCGCGAGATCGGCCGGCAGCGATGCAGCTGCATCAGGCGAGCGTACTCGGCTTTCAATGCGGCGCCGCGCATCATCGTTATTTCCGTTTCCGAGTCGCCTCGTCGAGCTGCTCGCGGACCGCCCGCAGCCGGCGAGTCAGCTCCTTGATCTCGGCGTTCTCGTGTTCGAATGCCGGTCCCGCGAGCGGCCCGGCGACTTTGAGCTGCTCGGTCATCAGCGGATATTTCTGTCCGAGTGGAATAGGTGCGCCTTGGAGGAAGACGCCTTTCGCAATCCGGGCGCGCCGCGGATCTTCGACCCGGCCGCCGGCGCTGGTCATTCTCATGCCTGCGTGGATGTCTTGCCTGCGCATCGTCATCACCCCTCCGTTGTTGCGGGCGTGAAGGCTGGCTCCGCGAACCAGCGATGCGGCCAACATATCACCTTTCGGGAATCGACAAGCCGATGCCTCGTGGCGAGGATCGAGTTTGCAACGACCGATCCAAGCGCGGGTTCGCAGGAGCGACCAAAATTCCCAAGCGTGGAATTCTAAAAGAACGGCCCCGGCGCTGGGCTGGGGCTGGCTGGGGTCTCAAAGAGCGCCGGAGCCGTCGCATCTCCGTCGCTCGATTAAGGTAGCTAGGGCAGCGGAGGCGATAGCAATAATAAGCTGTATTACCATCATTTGCATGTGCAGATTGTGCCATCCGGCGTACCGAAAACGGAAAGCCTATTGCCGCTCGTGAAATCACTGGAACCGATGCAGCTGAGAGGGCTTTCAATCATAGTGGGGCACGCAATTTCGGGTGCCTGAGGGGATTCTCGCGACCAATGCCACGGTGGAAAGAGGGATGGACTGAGGAAGAGGTGGAGAAGCTCAGGTCGCTGGCGACCACCATGCCACTCACGCTGATCGCCAAAGAACTTGACCGGACCTTCGGGGCGGTGCTGGCCAAGGCAACCGACGAGAAGATCAAGATCATCGTGCACGCACGGAGTGGACGGGCTTAAAACACGCCCGGTGCTGTTTTAGAGGCGGATGGGCGCCGCCTCAAATCGTCAGGATCAGCCAGGCAAAGAGGCCAACGTTCACGGCGCCCACGGCGACAATGCCAGCCTGTATAAGTCGCTCGACCATGGTCCACCCTCCACAATCTAAGAGCGAGAAGCCTACGCTCGATTAGCTTTGGCGTCTATGCAGATTGTGCCGGTTGGGAAATTTACGGGTGCTGCTTCGGCGGCTTCAGGCCGGCGATTTAGCCACTCTTGATGTGCAGGCCGGTCACGGCTTTACCGGCTTTGCGGATTGCATGATCTCGCTCGATAATTGGGGAAGCGACTTGGCTTGTTCACGAAGCCGCGCCATTCAGAAAATATCTGGCGGGATTCCGGACTTACCTTGAGGTGGCGCGCTATTTTTTGATCTATTTTAGGTTGCGAAGGGTCGATGGCCAGTGTTTATGGTCGGTACCGCCCCGCATGATCGAGGGGGCCGGAGGTGGAGACCGCCCCCCTATGTCGAGGTCGAGACCAACCGGGAGATCGTCGAGTGATGGACTCCGTAGGAACGCGCGAGATCGACGACGCTCTCGCCGTCAGCGTGACGCTTGATCGCTTCCTCTTGCTGGTGACCGCTGAGACGCGTCGGCCGACCGAACCGCTTACCCTCAGACAGTGCTTTGGTGCGACCTTCCGATGTCCTCTCAACGATCAGCTCGCGCTCGAACTCGGCAATGCCGGCCAGCACGGTCAGCATCAGACGGCCGTGTGGCGTGGTGGTATCGGCCCAAACCTCGCGCAGTGATTTGAAGCTGGCGCCGACCTCCGTCATCTGGTGGATGATGTTGAGGAAGTCGCGCGTTGAACGCGCCAGTCGGTCGATCCTCGTGACGATGAGAACGTCGCCGGTCTTGAGTGCCGCGAGCGCCTTGGTCAGCTCGGGGCGGTTGCCGCGAGCCTTGCCGGAGACCTTCTCCTCGAAGATCCTGATGGCTCCGGCGGCCTTCAGGGCCGCGATCTGGCTGGCGTGGTCCTGGTCCGCGGTCGAGACACGGGCGTATCCGTAGGTCGTCATTTCGAGCCTCACTTTCGCACCTAACATACGCACGAAATAAGCCGTGCGATTTCAACAGTCAATGGATCGGTGCAAAGATTGTAAGTTTCGCACGAATCGGCTGGTAGAGCCACGTAGGAAGCCCCACCGGGTTGGGCCGCTGTCACGAGACCGGCAGCGACCGGGTAGCGCAGCTCGTGTTCGGTGACGGACAGAGGGGGCATCTTCCCATTAGGAATATGCCCAGCACTTCCCGGACAGCAGTCGAGGTCGGCGAACTCGCCACGGAGCCGCGCTGCTTGATGGCGATGGCTAGCCCGGCCATTCCCAGAGACCGTTCGAGCGCCGGCCTTGCCGACCGGGTTGCCGCGGCGGTTTGGCTGTTGGGATGGTCCTGGTGAGGCTGTTCATCGAGATCGCGTTCGGGTCCGGGGCCGCTGGTCGCAACTGACGAAACCATGCCTGCGAGCCGGGCTTCGCTTCGGCGTTGCGTGCTGGCGGTGGTGGCTCGGGCTCGGGCTCGACCGGGTCGGGCGGTCCGAACATCAGGTCGAGAACCTTAGTCGTCAGTGAGCCCATCAACGTCGAAGCCCCTCGCTCGCGCCAGCGCCATCAGCTCCTCAACCGTCAGCTTTTCCAGCTCGGCACGTTCTTCCACACGCGACATCGGTTTCGGTGGCTCGGGCTCGACCCGTTTCAGCGGCGCGAGTTCAATGTGGTCGACGATGCCCGGCTGTGCCATGCGCGCAACATCTTCGTGCGACAGGTAATGGCCGCTCGGAATCGAGTTGATCACGACGCTACCGATTGCCATCGCGGCCGGGCTGTCGCTGTTGACCTGCAACGGCAGCAGTTTTGCCAACAACGCGCCGTGCACGCGCGGATGATTGATCAGCAAATGCGTGCAAAAACCGGTCAGACCATCTTTGCCCTTGCCATCACGCCCGTGCTGAATCGCGCTTTCGACCAGCGCTTCTTTCAGGTCGCGCACGATCTTCGCGGTGGCGCCTCTCGGTCTGCCTTGGCCTTTGTGCGGTTCGAGATTTTGGAGCCGCTTCGCCTTGCCTGTGATCGGTTCGCGCAGGTTTGGTAAGACAAAATCCTCGGGCGGTCGTGGCATTCCAACGATTCCCTTTTCCGTAAAGAAACGCAGGTCGGAGCCTATACCGACCTCGCGCGCCGTCCAGAGGGTCCGCTGCACCGCCCCGGATTTCGCCAGCCCGTCCAGCCAGTCCATCCTCGTCATAGAGGATGGCCAGCGCTAAGCACCTTAAATCATTGGCCTTGTCCGGCCTGTCCAACCAAACAGACCTTTTTTGCAAAAAATTAGTTCTCGGAGAAATGGATACATATCCTCGCGCGTGCACTCGACAACCAGGGAGGGAGAGAACCCGTCCGGATCAGTTGGAAAACTAATTCTCTTTTAAGGTTGGACAGGTTGGACAGGTTGGACTGACACAGGAAATACAGGCACTTCCTGCGACCAACCTCTCTCTCTCTGTCCAACATAAGTTGGCCGCCGTCACCGCTCGCCGCGGGCGCGGCGCGGCCAGAACCCATCAGGGTCCCATTCCGCTTCGCGCTCGTGCGGTTGTTCGGCGTGTTGCCATCCTTCCTCCAGCCAGTCCGGCGATCCCCAATCAAGGTCCTGACCCATTTTCCTGGTGAAGCGGGCGCGGCACGCGGCCAGCGATGGCAACCGGTAGCAGCGAGGACGTTCGTCTCCGACCAACGGGCGGGTATGTCTCAGATCGGCGCCGATCTGGTCTTTCAGAAACATGCCGATGCGCGTCTCAATCGAGCGGTGGCCGACACCTTGCTGCTTCGCGTGATGGACATAACTGCGATAAAGATCATTGCACCGGCAGGTGCCGATCTCGTTGACGCAGGGAACAGCTGGCGGCAATTGCCCGCTCATCAGCGTGTCCAGCCACCACGCCTGCTCCGAGCTGAACGATTCGATCTGCTGATCAAACAGCGTCGCGGTCCGCGGGATCGAGCGCAGGTCGACCTGCGACAGATCGAAGTTGAGCAGGTAATGCAGCAGCGCCTCTCGCCCGCCATTGTTCATCTCGTCATCGATGGCGGCAAAGTAAGCATGGTCCTGCATGTGCTCCTCGCCCATGTCGAAGATCGCCCAGCGCCGGTCGCGCATTCCAGCCGGCACCAGCCAGTCGGCGTTGCCGGTGACGAACAGGCGGACAAAATTCTTTACCGAGATCGGATCGATGCCCTTGTATTCGAGCATGTGGTCATGACCCGAGACCAGATCCTTCAGCGTGCCTTCGGACTTCTTGTCGCCGCCCCAGAACGCTTCATCCGCGTGCAGCACCAGCAAACTCGCCATGTGACTGTTGAATTGACCAGTGATGTAGCGCGGTGACGATACCAGCAGGTAATGCGCAGGCCCGATCAGTGAGCCAAAAATCTGGCCGACCTTGGTCTTGCCGGTGCCCTGCTCCCCGCGCAGAGCCAACGCGGTCTCCATCTTCAAGTGAGGCAGCTGAAAGATCGAAGCCCACCATCCGACGATCCATCGATAATGATCGTCGTTGCCGCAGGCGACGTTGTCGCGGATGTGCGCCAGGAACTTGGAACAATCGCCGGCCTTCGGTGTGACCGCGAACCCGCGCCACAGATTGAAGTAACCGGGCTGGCCTCCGACCGGAGCGAACTCGATACCGCCATATTGCCGGCGCAGCGGATGACTGAGCCAGTAATCGCCGAGCTGGATGACATCCTTACTGATCCTGACGCTCTCGTTGGCAAGCCACAGCTTGAAAGCACCGACCTTGAGCAGCCGGAACTTGCTCACGCCTTCGAACTTCATCACCGCAACCTTGTCGCCCGCGAGCACCAATGCGTGGTCGTTGTTGATCTTGGCGATCTCGGGATCGATGGCCGGGGTCTTCTTGTCCGCCTTGTCGAGACGGTCACGGGCACCGTCAACGAGTTGGTCGAGCATGCCGACGCGAATGCCGAGATCCTCGGCGGCCTGCTTGCGCTGCTGGTCATATTGCAGCAACGGCAGCTGTGCCAGCTCGTTAATCTTCGCTTTGTCGTCGCGCACCACCCGCTCGACGTCGGGCTTGCCGAACTTCTTGCGGGCGCCATCGATCAGCGGATCGAGATCCTTGTCCCAGATTCCGCCGTCGCAATATGGTGCGACCGAGAGCCTGATGGCGAGATCGGTCCATCCCTTGCCGACCATCGATGCAATCGCGTTGCGGATGTTGTTATGCCACTTGCCGGCCTTGCTGGTTTCGAGCAGCGCGATGATCTCGTTATCGGCACGGCCGCGCTTGTTCTCGCTTGCGACCGCCTCGAACGGATCGGACGGCTGTCCTGTTGAGGTACCCGCGAAGTCCTTGATGCTGTAGCCCGGCGCAGCCTTGCGGATGTGCAAGGTCACGCGTTCGGTGACGTATCCGCGCTCGATCTTGTCCGGTGATGGCGTGGAAATCGTGCCGGCCAATCGCAGCACGCGACACGAATTCTCAACAGTGTCAGTGCCGAGCAATGTTTTCAGCGCGGCGTTGGCGGCCCGGATCTGGTCACCGCTAGCAGTATCGGCCAGTTTGAAATACAGATGCGCGCGCAAGTTCGGAATGTGCCCGGTCTCCACGATCAACGACGGCTGGAGCTGGTGTGCGATCATGATTTCGTTGATGCGCGTGTCGTCGCCCGGTTGTTCGAAATCAACCCACAGATACTGACTTGCCAAATAATTTGTATCGACGGCCCGGCCGCTCGAACCAGTCTTGCCCTGCCGCAGCGCGACGCCGACATAGATGTTGTAGCCGTCCCGGTTCTTGCGTTCGGCATAGGCGGCAGCCTCGTCCAGCCTGAAGGCGGAAAAGTGCCGGGCATCTTTTGGCTTCCAGTCGCTCGACGCGTCGGCGAACGCGATTTCGACCCACGCGTCGGGAAAGGCTTGCACGAAGTCCGGCGAGAACAGCTCGAACAGATGCCGGGAGATGTCTGCCCGGTTCGGTTGGAGCGGCGCGGGCAGTCCATCCGGCTTATTGTTGTCGTTAGGCGCGGGCTGGCCGTGCATGACCGATCCTCCCCGTATTGCAGCGGTGACTGCTCGCTTGGCGTTCTTTCGTGATCAGCGACGCTTGCGCGAGCAGCGGCACGATGTGGTTCGCTGCGTGAAAGCCGCCGCGGATTTCGAGAAATTGCCCGGTGTGCTTATCGAGCCAGCCGACGGCCGTAGCGGCGCCGACCGGCGCCCGCATCTTGGCGTTCACCGCGCAATTGAGCCGGCGGCCGAGCGCGGTCGGCGCAACGACAACCGAGATGAAAATTTCGTCAGCGTCGGTCCGGACGATGGCGATCACGGGCAAGCCGACGATCTCGAATTGAAAGCTTCGGTGAACGTCGTCGCAGACGATCAGCCCTTTCGCGAACGCGGCATCGAGCGCGGCGATCAGCAGGTTTCGCTTGGCCGCGCTACGGGCGGCGATGGTTTGCCCGTTCATGGCCGTGCCCCCCGCTGGCCGGTAGGACTGCTGTCGCTGTCAGGATCTGCGGACCGTCCGCGGTGGACACGCGACCTCCGGCGCCGAGCGGCGCGCGGGTGACGGCGGTGCCGCTGGCAGCTGGCGCTGACGGTCCTGCGGTCAACAAGATTGACACGCAGACAGTCGACAGCATTCGGCGCGGTGTTGCGGCACGGGCAGTTGAGGTATCCGGTCAACCAGTCGGAGTAACCTGCGTAACCGGCAATTTCTTCAGGCATGGCACGGCGCTCACTCTTTGCGTGGTGAGACCGTCGCGGGATTGTCGGCTGGGGAAATCCGGTCTATAGATCGGGGCGCGAGAAGAACCCCATCTTAGAAGTAGTCCCAGCCGGCGTGGTTTGCCCCCGCGCCGGTTTCTTCTGTGTCAGGCACTGGCGTGCTCAGCGCGACGCGTGGCGCGCGCAGGCTTCGTCTTGACTGGCGCTGACTGTGCAGGCTGCTTGGCAGGCCCCTTGATCTCGCCGCCGATAGCCTCGCGTCTACGCCGCCACTCCGTCGCAGCCTCGTGGCTGATCAGCGTGCGACGGCCAACTTTCATTTCGCGCGGCTCTTCGCCTTTCCGCTTCAGCTTGTAGTAAAAATCCTCGCTGATGTTATGCGCAAAACAAAATTGCTGAATCGACATCGCGAGCATGGGCGGCAGTCGAGTCTCGTCGTCGCTCGGTTCGACCGCTCCTGTACCTGACTTGCTCAATTCAGGACGCGCCATCTCGACCTCCGCTGTGCGTTTGACTTTATGTAAGCCTACACAGGCAAAGTAAAAATCGACTTCACCAAGGAGCGCTTTTCGTCGAGGTCTGAAAACGCTGTGCTGCACGGCAGATCCGTGACTTCGACTGCCGCGCAGGCCGTCTTGCAAGATTAAAGCGACTTAATTGTACGTGAGCTTTATTCGGCCGCTTCGAGCACCGGCATCGGTTCGGGCTCCGGTTCGTCCAGCAGGCCGGCGCGTGTCATCGCATCGATCTCGGTTTCGGTGATGAACTTGGCGTAGGTCCGCTCGACTTCGCTGATGCTGGTGTTGTGCAGGCCGGCAATCAATTTGAGCGGGAGTCGTTTCAGGATCATGCGCGTGATCGATGAGTGCCGCAGACAGTACAGCGTCATCTTGCTGGCGTCCTCTCCCATCGCCGTGAAGATCTCGCGGACGTCGTCGCGATAGTTCTGGCTCGGCCGATCACCCCAATCCTGATCGTCGGTGCGCAGCAACAGGGGCGCGTCGTCATCGCGGCCCGCTGCTGCGGCCTTCAGTCGCTTGGCCAGCGCCACCGAGATCGGCACGCTGAAATGTTCATGCTTGCGCTCGGCACGGGTACGACCGCCGCCCTTGCCGGCCTTCGGCATCATCAGCTTCGGCTTGGTTGGATGATAATGCAGATCCTCGACACGCAAGCGCGACGCCTGTGACGGCCGCGCGCCGGTCCCGGCCAGAGTGTCGACATAGAGACCGAGCCGCGGGTTCTTGGCATAGGCGGCAGCGACGAAGACGTGAATGCGGTGATCCGGCAGCACCACGTTGCGGGCCTTCTGTGCGTTCGGCAACCGGGCAAGGCCGGTCTCCCATGCATCACGATTGCGGATCCGGGCCGGGTCGTTGCCTCGCGCCAGTTCAAGCGCGGCGCAGAGCGATTTGGAGTAGCGGTTGATCGATGATGCTTTGAGGTCGTCGTCGAGCAGACCGTTGCGCCAGTCCGTCAGTTCGCTGGATTCCAGCAGCGCCACCTGCTTGTTGAGCAGGGCGTCGGGGAGATGCTTGAGCACGGTCGTGGCGTTGTAGGGGCTGGCATGACGCGAAATCAGGTCGAGCTTGTATTTGGTCAGCGCCTGACGAACGGTGATCATCGCGCCGGTGTTGATCTCGCCGTCTTCATCGGCGCTACCGGTCACCAGTTTGCGCGCGACGCCTTGCGCCTGCACATAGGTCAGGATCTTTTTGCCGTCGCTCTCGCTGAAGTCGTCGGCTTGGCCAATCGCCTTGGCTGAGTATCTGTTGCCACCGATGCAGGTTTTTAAAACCCAGCTGCCATCGAACTGGTTGCGTCGATATTGCAGCAGCACGCCGCGTGCGAGCCGCGGGCCGTTGTACGGCTTGCGCCTGACCGGAAGATCCTGTCGCGCTGACGGTGTGTCGAGCTTGAAATGGTTGACCTTGCGAATCCTGCGTCGCGCCATGACTGTGTCCCCTGAAGTGTCACTATCGTGCGGTAAAGACTGATCAGGGCCGGTACAGTCGCATCGGGGAAATTGCAAGGGGATCAGAGTCTTAGTGTACCTGATGGAGCTTGATAGAAGGCTCCGTCTAGGCAAAATTCTCCCCTTGTGGGAGAAGGTGGCGCGCGATCAGCGCGCCGGATGAGGGGTATCTATCCGCAGATACAGCGTTATCGAGTGAGAGAGAGGGTCGCTCGCGGAGCGAGACCCCTCACCCGACTTCGCTGCCGCGAAGCCACCCTCTCCCACAAGGGGAAAGGGTGCACTGAGCGTGTGGCGCGAACTACTGCATCGACACCAGCGAGAAGTCGATGAACCAGCTCTTCGGCTGCACGACGCCCGTGACCTTCGGGCTGATGGCGCGGGGGCCGACGTCGTGGGCGACGTAGAGGAAGGCGGCATCGTCGACGGAAGCCGCGTGCAGCTCGGCAAGTGCGGCGTCGCGCGCGGCCGGGTCGAACGTCTGGCGCGCCTTCTTCACCAGCTCGTCGAATTTGGGCTCGTGGATGAAGCCCCAATTGTTCGAGACCGGCGGAGCCATGCCCGATTGCCGAGTAGGCGGGGATGTTGCCATCCCCGCCCCTCACAGACCCGGACGAGCGGATTACCCGCATCCGGTTCTTCACGCGTAAGCTTCGCTCACGGGACGGCATATTGGTGGACGATCTTGGCTGTCGGCAGCGGGTGTCGCGCGAGCATG
>NZ_JASAUS010000148.1:0-18521 GCF_029953005.1 Bradyrhizobium sp. Mp27
TCCGTCGTTGCCGCCTCCATACCCCCCGCCAACGATTTGCAAACACGTTGATCAACAGACTGCAATCCCCACGCCAAACCTTTGCGAGTGGGACGCGAACGTCGCTTACTGTTCATCCGTGATTGAGCGTTGTTTAGCTTCCGTCTGCGGCCCGCCCGAAGCGAAGACGAAGGCGTGCTCCTTCTGTAAAACGCAGCGGCACTTTAGGGCCGTTGTTGTCGAAGCCGCGCCTTAGCCGAACGCATTCGGCCGCGGCTTCGTTCTCTTCGCCCCTGGAACGTTGCGGCAATGACAGCCCGCGGGCCAGAAAATCGTCGCCCGGAGAAGAACTTCCACGGCTATCGGACGTAAAGAGCGGCGGTGAGATCGATCACGCGGGTTTGCGACTTTCACGAAGCCATAAGCGCTTGCGAGTTGTCTTCAATCAGGATCAACCGGCCCGGATCGTTCAAATCGAATTCTATAACGCGTGGGGCGAAAAGACGCGCATAGCGCGTAAAAGCGCTCGTTGGCGGAAAACGGATCACCGTGTCGCAGCGGGCAAGGAGATACATCTCGGTGAGGGCAGAAAAGCCGCCTTCAGCTCCGAGGGCGGGATGGTGCAATGGGCCCGCTTGAGGCGCCTGGAACTGCTTTGGAATCGCGAAGACATCGGGAAATTTAACCGAAACCTGCTCGAGGACGAGCGCACTGTCCGTGCACAGGAACGCCCTCACAGGTTTTGCGTGGGATAAACTCCTGGCCTCATCAATGGCATTGTAGATCTGCCGCAAGGCGCGCTCCGTGTCCGCCCAGTAAGGGGCATGCCCCATAATATCTTCGCCATTGCCATGCCGGACATGAATGCCGATTACGCTGTACGGCTCAAAGTGCTCGCGGTAGATAGCATCAATCCGGGCCTGAATTTCAGGCCGCGGCTTAATACTCCGGAAGATTTCTCGTTCCGCTTCCTGATCGCAGCGCCACATCAGGCAGGCATCACACACAACCGTGTTAGCGTCACTATCTCTCTGACTTTGGAACAGTTGATCGAGTTGATCGCGTTCCCTGAAAATCTGCTCGTCCGGTCGATAGATGCAATCGAAAGATGGCTTGTTCCACCATGTTGGAAAGAATGGTCCTGGAAACGAACGCGTATTGATGTCGTCATCGCAAATTACTCGCACTCCGCCAATGTCTTCAACCGGTTCGAAGAAGACTGGAAAGGCATTGGTGAATGGTTCATCAAGATAACAAGATCCCCGCCAATCAATGGCTAGCGTCCGTCCTGTCTGCTTTGCAAATCGCCAGGCTGCCGCGAGTGACCACAGACAGTCGCCAAACCCCGTACGTCGCCGGGACACTACGAACCGATCATTGCTCGAACCGCTAACCATCTGCCTTGCCTTTTCGCGCGCTCCTGGTTGGACAAGAGACGTCAGTACAGACGTCTCGCGTATCTTCTCGCCCGGCGTCACGGCCTGAAATCGCGGTGCCGGCGAGCTGCATCGGTAGAACTTCATAGCAGGGCTATCCGTGACGGGCCGCGTTCTCTCAATACGATCGTCCTTTCTTCAACGGTGTTGCATCGACCTGCCCGAAGCCCGATGCCCGATGCCCCGCTCTGCATCGGATGGCCTGGTCCCCTCACATGCACGCATGGGCGTGGCCATGCGCATGAGTCATGGCTATGTTCCGCTTTGTACATTATCGTGACCGCAAGCCGCGTGCAGCGGATGCAGGCGAACGCCCCGAAGCTCCCATACGAGCCGCAATTCCTTCACAAGATCTTCACGCTTGGCCTGGTCCAGCAGGGCTGTGTCGAAAAGCGACCCGAGCGACGCCTCGCCCTCGATTCGCATCAAGATCTCGAAAAGCTCAGGTGAGATACGCATACTAGAGTGGGCGGAATGTCCCATGCGGATCTCGCAGACCGTTTCCTGCCGATCTGGCGCTATGTGGGAGCGAACACGATGAAGGGATGCGTACGGCGGCAATGACGCAGCCAGCGCACTCCAATCCTGCAGTGATGCTGGCCGCTTCCTGACGAGGAACGGCCCAACAACAAGTCCGTCCAGATCAGTCGTCAAAAACGTGGTGATCGCATCTGACACGGACTGCACGATCGGCTCGGCATTGTTGTTAAATGAGGTATTTAGAAGAATCGGAAGGCTCGTTCGCTTCTTGAACGCATTAATGACGTCCCAGTAGGCGGGGTTTGTCTTGCGCGATACGGTCTGCAGCCGAGCCGTCCCATCAACGTGCGTGATCGCACCGAGCACGTTACCCTTGGCTTCACGCACGCGAACTACGAAGTTCATGAAGGGGAGCTGCCGCGTGCCGTCGGGGAGCTCAAAGAACTCGCTCGCATCCTCCTCTAATGCAGATGGCGCAAAGGGGCGATAGCTCTCGCGCTTCTTGACCACCGCGTTGATGCGATCCTTGTTTTCCGCAGGCCGCGGGTCCGCTAGAATGCTGCGGTTACCAAGCGCACGTGGGCCGAACTCAGAGCGCCCCTGAACCCAGCCGATTACAGCGCCATTTGCCATCCAGTCCGCCGCACTGGATGCTATGTCATCACTTCGTTGAATGTCGAGGTGGCCTGACCATGCGTTGAGCTCAAGCTCTGTGGCTTGCTCGTTCCCAAGATCGGGCCCCCAATAAACGTCCGGCAGTCGCTCGCGCGGCGCTGGCCTGCCTAGCTCGCTTGATACCATTAATGCAGCGCCGAGTGCGCAACCGGCGTCGTGCGCCGCGGGTTGAACAAAGATGTCGTCAAATAGCCCGGAATAAAGCAGCTTACCGTTCAGCGTGCAATTATGGGCCACCCCGCCAGCTAGGCACAGGCGTGTCATGCCCGTCGCTTTACGATGGTGCCGCAGGGTGTGAAACACGATCCGCTCCAGCGCTTCCTGCAGCGACGCGCTGACATCTCGATGCTGTTGGGTGAATGGCATTCCCTTTCGCCGAACCTGGATGTTGCGCAAAAGGGCTGGTCCGATTCGATCCAGGTGAACGCGATAGCCACCGCTGTCCAACAACTCGTAGAACTGCGCGAAGAGCTCGCGATAGCGATCGGGATCACCATACGGTGCAAGCCCCATCACTTTGTATTCGTCGAACATCCCGCAGCCGAGATATCGGATCGTCTCGAGATAGAACAGCCCAAGAGAGTTGTGTTCCGGGACACTTACAAGCTGCGCAATTACGGTCCCGGACCCTACCGCCATTAAGCCTGAGAGAAAATCGCCCCCGCCGTCGATCGCAAACACCAGACTTTGCTCGAACCCGGACATGGCAAACGCGCTCACGGCATGTACTTCGTGGTGATTCACGAAGGAAACCCGGACGGATCGATCTCGGCCCCGAATTCCCGTGCCAACAGCTGCCGCAGCAACAGTTTGGGGTCCAACGGAACGGGCTGAGAAACAGGAAAGGCGCTCGAGCATGGCTTTGCAGTAAGCTTCAGTCGCGTAGAACGCGATACGGTCGATGTCGCCGAGCTCGACTCCTGCGGTAGAAAGGCAGTATCGGATCGAATTGCTGGGGAACTTGTTGGAGTGCTTGACGCGGTTGAGGCGCTCCTCTTCGACAGCAGCAATTACGCGGCCGTCCTGCACAAGTACCGCAGCGCCATCGTGAAGAAATGTATTCGGCAGCTCCGGAGAGCTTTCATAGATTCTGTCAAGGCCGCCACTCAGTCCTATGCTCAACATCCCGTTCTCCATGGAAGGCCATGCCGTCCCACCGATCTAATCTGTACAGTCACGCGCAGCCGGTGCGCGTGCCAGGCAGCACAACACGACTTTGCAAGGTCCGATCGGCCGAACAGGCGGCCGTAGAGCTGGCTCGATCGCGGCTTCTCAAGGCCGTTTCACAAGCTGCTCTGACAGACCAGGTCACTCGCGAGCTACCGCGGAACGCATCATGACACTGCATCGCTTTGACTTTCTCCGTTTCGCTGAACTCACGTCAACGCAGCAGGCGGCGCCGAAATAACGCGATCGACGCGAAAAAGGGCAAGACCGCGTAAACGCAGAGCGCGCCTACGTGTAGGGCGGCATTGTCGGCGCCGCGCTCAAGCATCACTGGGCGAATAAGGTCGACCGAATGTGCCAGCGGCAACAAGCCGGCAAAGTGCTGAAATGAGTCGGGCATTTGGCTCGTCGGAAAGACCGCGCCACACAAGAACACCATGGGCGTAAGGACGAGCGACTGGTAAAACACGAAGTAATCGTAAGTTGGCGCAAGAGATATGACGACCATTGCCAGGCTGGCGAAGACAAGGCCCGTAAGGGCGATTGTCGGTATCGCACAAAGAACCGACGTCCAGGATGCATAACCCAGGGTGGCAGCGACAATCCCGATTGCTGTCCCGGCTAGAACGGACTTACTGGCCGCCCACACCAACTCACCTAGAACGATATCGCCAAGCGTGAGCTGTGTGAACAAAATTCCCTCCCAGGTGCGCTTGACATCCATCCGAGCAAAGGCTGCGTACAGAGTTTCAAAGGTCGCGGATGTCATAGCGCTAATCGCGACCATACCCGCCGCCAAAAACGCAATGTACGAAGTCCCCTCAACCCGTCCCACAATGAGTCCGAGCCCAAAGCCAAGGCCAAACAGATTGGTTATGGGATCTGCGAGGTTGCCGAGAAGCGATGCAAGCGCGACTTTCCTCCATGCCAAGTAATTTCGACGCCATACCGCGGTCCAATTGTACGCATTAGCCGGCATGACCGACGCATAACCATCATCCATCGCTCATTTCTCCATCTCGCGCCCGGTCAACCGCAAAAACACGTCTTCGAGATTCGGGGGGCGCTGCAGAACGCGAAGGTCCGTTCGCCCGCGCAGGTGCACGCTGATTTCGTCCGGACATCGCGCGTAACAAAAAAGCGTCTCTCCACTCACTTCGATATGCCGCGCATACGGCCTGATCAGCTCCCGGAGTTGATCTAGATCACCGCCATAGATCTCGATCACGTTGCAGCCGATATGCTCGTCGATCAAGGCGTCTGGCTTGCCTTCGGCGATTTTGCATCCACTCTCAAGCACGCATAGCCGATCGCAAAGGCGTTCGGCCTCTTCCATGAAGTGAGTGGTCAAGAGGATCGTCTTGCCGCGCGCAAGAAGAGCCCGCAGGCGTTCCCAGATCAGGTGGCGAGCATGCGGATCGAGCCCCGTCGTCGGCTCGTCCATCACGAGTAGATGTGGATCATTGATCAGAGCGCGCGCCAGCGTCAGCCGCCGCTTCATACCACCGGACAAAAGGGAGACGCGCACGTCCGCCTTGCTTTCAAGCCGCGCAAACTCAAGCAACGAGGGCACAACCGCTTCGATCGTGCGAGCGCTCATGCCGAAATAGCGGCCAAACACAAGCAGGTTCTCCCGCACGGTGAACTCGGGCTCAAGGTTATCGAACTGCGGCACCACGCCTACGCGCACGCGCGCCGCACGAGCGCGGGAAGGCACAGGCTCATCGAGGACCGTAATCTTGCCTCGATCGGGGGAAATCATGCCGAGGAGCATGCGTGCAATCGTACTTTTGCCAGCTCCATTTGGCCCAAGCAGCCCGAAGCACTCTCCGCGCGCAACCGAGAACGACAGGTCATTGACGATAACCTTGTCCCCGAATGACTTTCTCACGCCGACAAGGTCGATCGCCATATTGGACATGTTCATCTTAGGCTGACAGAAGTCGTTCCGTAGGCGATGACTTCTTGATGACCGTTTTGCTCCAGAGCATGCCCTCGCACCACACATGCTCGACGCGCCCCCATTGGCATGCCGCCGCAGCATCGGGAAAGACTCCCCGTCCATGGAGGTTGGCGCTCGTGGTGCAGAGCAGCGGAATGCCGGTGAGTTGCTCAAATTCGATGAGAAGCGCAGCAATTTTGTGAGGAGAGTTGCGGGAAATTGTCTGCAGCCGCGCCGAGCCGTCGAGATGTACCACTGCCGGGATCTTGTCGCGCCAATTCGCCCGGGTTTGGTGATCGAATAGCATGTAAGGATCTGGCGTACCCGGGCTGAAGATCTCCGGCGCACGATCTTCCAGACAGATCGGCACCACCGGCCGGAAGTGTTCGCGCCGTTTGATGTCGTTGAGATGATCCTTCATCTCCGGGGACGTTGGGGCCGCAAGAATGCTTCTACCGCCCAACGCCCGCGGCCCGAGCCCGGCACACCCGGAAAGAAAGATGACGGGCTTGTTGTCAGCAAGAATCGAGGCAAGTTCAGGCAGACTGCACGGCGCCGCCTCCCAGTCCGGCGGAACCTCGCTCTCCTGCAGGGCGGGGCCACTGTAAACTGACCATTCCAACGGCTCGAAGCCATCTTGCGCTGCCATAGCGCCGCACGCCGCGCCGATTGCCGAGCCACTGTCATTTGGAAACGGCGGCACCCAGACATCATCGAATAATCCGGTCGCGCGAAGCGCGCTGTTCCATTTGATGTTGAGACCGCAACCTCCGGCGATGCATAGATTTCGCGCTCCCGGAAGCGACGAGTGCCGTAGCAGAACCATCGCGATCTCCTTAACGAGAAGACGTTCCAGAAACACATGAAACGACGCGAGGACGTCCTCCGCGCGCTTGGCCTTCAGGCGCAATGCGCTTGACTCGAAGAAGTCGTGAATAACTGCGAGAGACGCTTCCGCATTGTTGATGTTTTCGCGGTAGCGACGAGCCTGCTCCGTGTCAGCCGCTGAGCGCGTTTCATAAAGCTCCTGGAACACTTCCACGATGCTTTCGTCCACGGAACCAAGCTCGATGTAGGCCATCAGCTTGCCAGCAATGCCCAAATCCCAACTGGAGCGGTTCGACTGCCGGTATGGGCCGAAGTGAAGGCCCGCGGCGGCATAGGCATGGCCAATCATCGGAAACAGCGATCCGATGAGCCGCGCGCCCTGGGGCTCGACATAGTAAAGGCGTGGAAAGATACAGCCGTCCCATACCAGACACAACGCGGGTTTCCCCGCGCTGGCGAAAGGACTGGTGCTATATGCTGAGGCGACATGGCCCGTGACATGCGGGTAGCTCTTATATGGAAACTCCTCGCCTCCGAGGAGGAGGCCATAGCCGTCGACGGAATCAAGGAGGCCCTCAGCATGACGCTCGACATATGGCGCGCCTTTTAGCGCGACCGGCACCGCTCCGCTTAGGAGCTGGAACTGCGATTCATTCTCCCCGTCCCAGCCATCAATCACGAACTGATCGATGTCGCGCGGATTCAGGCCATGCTCCGCCAAGGCGAAGACGACTGCATCGAGATTGTCGACGGACTGATAGCGAGGACCATTGCCGCGCTTCTCTTGCTCGACGCAAAAAAGACGCCGACCGTCCTCAACGACAGCAATTGCTCCGTCATGTGTCAACTTTATTCCGCAGATGCGCATACGTCCTCCTGGCCTAATGACCGGCGTTTGATTGTGCCGACGCGCCGCCCGGCTTCAGAAACCGGACGATCAAGCAGTCTTCGCTCGCCGACCCGGTGCAGCAGTGCCGGCGCTCGATCTCTGATAGGCTCTCATTGAAGAGAGCGATCACCGTCTCAGCACCGGCAGCATGCCCCCAGCGTTGACATATTTCATCACGCGCAGACCCGAAAATGAGAGTCTCATCTGGCGCAAGCATACTCACCAGGTTGCGGATAGCCGCATGCATCTCGACGACGTCCCTGAGGTAGTAAAGAACCTCAGCCACGACAATCAAATCGAATTGCTCAGTGGTCGAGAACCGCTGAATGTCGCAGGTCACCCAACTAATATGTGACCATTTCTCGGTCCGCAGTCGCGTTCGCTCGATTGCCTGCGGCATGACATCCACGACCGTAAGTAGCTCGCATAGCGGCGCCAGCATCTCCGTGAATGCACCGGCTGCACATCCTACTTCGAGCGCAGACGCCGCATCTCCGTCGCGGCGCGACATCCGGAGCATTTGCGCGTATCGCTGCTGCTCGAACGCACTAGTGTCGAGGCGCCACGGGTCGTCGACAGCCAACTCTCGCTCTAATAACTGATGGTTTTCGTCCTGAGTCATCAGCCGACCACTTATTTGTAGACAGTCGAACGATCGCGACCGGAAACACTCTCCGTCGCCGCCAGGCTCGATGGAGGCTGCGATAACGCCGCCTTACGAATAGGAGCAGGCGCCCCCCTACACCAGCAGGACTTCGTCCGGCATTCGGGTGCAGGATGACAGGCTGTTTCCCCTCTTCCGTCGGCATATCGGTGACTTTCCGAGATAGCCAATCGCTATTGCTCAATGTACAAAGCGCATAGGCCTTCAAAGGCAGTAAGAGACAGATATTGATCGGCGTGTGGAGCGAGAAGCCGATAAACCGCAGCTCGCGGGCACGAAGCGCTGCCACACAGCACCGGACCGTAGTCATTGCAGCAATCGTCAATCCCGTCCACCAGGGTATAGAGCCATCGATCAGGAGCTGTGCGAGCGCAGCAAGTGATGAAATGGCGAGGAGCAATGGGCCGAGATTTTGCCCGATAACGTCTAGCGTCAAATAACCATCGAGCTCTGGCAGCAGGCGCCAAGCAAGAAACGTATCTCGAAAGGTACTTCGCGCCCAGCGGAGTTGCTGTCGTAGATATGGCCGAAGACTGTGCGGGACGACTGTGGCTGCTATGGCGTCCGGAACGTATTCGGTTCGAAACCCCGCCTTGAGCATGAGTATCGTTAGGTGGCGGTCCTCGCCGAAATCGCTCGGCTTCCCACGAAAGAATTGGGCTTCATATTGATCAAGAAGCAAGGCGAGCGCGGAACGCCGATACATGGCACATGGGCCGCAGCAACACATGACGGCACCGAAGCGCGCCTGTGCCGCGCGCTCTTCGTTGCACGCGAGCCAATATTCCATGTCGATCAGCCTGGTCAGCCAGGTCTGGTTGCGATTGCTCGCGATCAGCTGACCCATGGCCGCACCGATTCCCGGGTCATGCATCTTCAATACAAGCTTCGTGACGACGTCGGCAGCAAGTATCGTATCGGAATCGACGTTGAGAACCAGATCACCGGATGAGCTGCGTATCGCTGCGATCTGCGCCTTGCGCTTTCCCACATTGTTCGCCAACAAGATAAAACTGAATCTCGGATCGCTCGCATATATCCGGTGTACAGGCGCGACAACGTCGCGGTTTGCCGATCCGTCATCGACCACATATACCTGCATCTTTCCGGCGTAGTCTTGACTGGCAATCGACTCCAGACATTCGGCGAGTGTGTTCGGATTCTCGTTGAAGCACGGCACGATCACGTCCACAGCAGGAACGACCACCTCGGCTTGTCCAAGGTTGTCCAGCGATGAGTTGATCGCCGGCTGAGCATAAAGCGCTTGCACGCTCTTATAGATCGTCGATAGGAGCGCATAAGATGAAACGGCGGCAGCACTGGTCGTCGCGAGCAGGTCCATGGGGTGTCGTTTTTTCAGTGGAGTTGAGGGAGTGGACGGATTACAAACCCGCGCCGTTGTAGTGCTGGAATGAGATATGCCAGCGCCGTCCTGGTCTGATCGCGCAGCGTAGAGCCACTGGGCAATCCCTCCTCATCGGGAGGATATCCGTCGTGCAGGAGCACAATTGCACCCGGGCGTACGTTCGCCAGTACGGAATTCACAATTGCATCAACCCCGGGGCGGGACCAATCTCTAGGGTCGACCGACCAGTGCAGAGCCGTGAGACCAGCGCTCGCCGCCACTGCGAGCACATCTCGCGTCCATATGCCGTAAGGCGCTCGCATATGCCTGGGCGAGGCCAGCGGGCACGCCAGACGGATGGCTTCGCTCGCCGTCAGCACCTCGTCGTGTAGCTCCGTAGGTCCGCATCTGGATAGATCAGGATGGGTCATCGTATGGTTCGCAACCTCATGCCCTTCCGCAATCATTCGTCGGATGAGTTCAGGATGCTCCGTCGCGTACGTCCCGATGACGAAGAATGTCGCGGGGACCCGATGTTGCGCCAGGACATCGAGCACCTCTGGCGTACAAAATGGATTTGGCCCATCGTCAAAGGTCAAATGGACAGCTCGACTTCCGCCCGCGTCAGCGTAGTCGCAGCGGACAGTAGATAGGGTGGAACGCTCTGTCACAACTCAGGCCCGTTACGATCGATGACAGTCCCGGCCGGCCATTCGCTTATCGAGCGTCCGACCGGAAACACCACGACGATCACGTCTTCGATGCGCGTCGGCGATAAATTTGGATAGACATCCGGCAAGGTGGAGCGGACGCGAATGCCACGCATCAGGGTGGCGAGCCCCTGCCTTTCGACCAGTCGGGTCAAATGTTTTTCGAGGGCCGAGCGAACCGCGCCAAATCCGAATGGAACGCCGAGCTCCTGGAGTGCGGGATACATCACGCGCATTGCGTGGCCTATCCCGTGCCCCTCGAGATCGGGGCGCACCGCATACAACCCCAGTTCGGCCACAGGGAGATCGACTTCACCAACTTTGATGAAGCGGCGCAGTAGCCCGATGTGAGCCGCTACCCCGCGCGCGTCGTAACCAATTACGCGGAGCTCGGGTCTTGCTCCAGCCCAACTTCGGCTCCGCTCAAACGGCTGCGCATTGAACGCACCCGTCGGTCCGTAACTCTTGCGGAAGAACTCCGCGAGCTCGGCATGATCGGCGAGCTGCAGTTCACTTTCCCAACGAAGGCTCCACTGCACTTGAGCGCGCCCAGAAGATCCTTCCGCAGTCGGGGAGACGGCAATGTTCATGGCGAGCTTCCTTGCGCCGGTGGAATGAAGAGCGGGGATGGTCACGTCAATTCGCTATTCGCCGAACCGCCGATGAATGCTGAGATGCGCCGCCATGCTCTGTCGGAGCTCGGCACTGCTCGCCTACTCCGCGCCGCTGGCCTTTGCGCGACGGAGCGATCGCTTGATTGCACCCTCGTGCGGTTGATGCCGCGCTCACGATAACTCGGAAGCTGCCGACGAGGCGGTTGGGCTAGCCAGAACCTGTCTGCACCAGCGAGCTTTTGTGCCTGCAGTCGCATCGCCCTCCGGCGCTTTGACGTCTGAGGGCCGGCCATCGGCGCGCAAGCCTCATCGATGGCGCATCGGAGCGGCATCAGATCACACTGGCTTTTATACATCTTCGACACGCCCCACATGCACTGGACAGGCGAGCCATTTGGAACGGCGCCTGGAATTCTTGGCATCCGCAACCTGCGTCTGCCTCTATTCTTCGACACTAGAATGAGGCTGAACGCGCCCTCAATTGTACGCGGGTAAACCTGAAATATGGAAACGGATGATATCCGCATACCAACGTTTATCGGGACGCGCTTGGCGTTCGAACGGCCACGCTTAAGGAGAAACAACAACGCGCGCCCATGGTGCGCTCCCACGTCTGAGAGCTCTTCTCTTAGCTCACGTGAACGACCGGAAACCATCGTGGCGCGTCTAATTGCTTTTTCCAAACTTCAGTTTGCTATCCAACCTCCCCCAGTTTGGTAAAATCGATTGTTTCGATAGAACACATCCACACGATGGATAGACTCATCACATGCGGTTCAAGGGACTTGATCTAAATCTTCTCGTTGCGCTCGACGCCGTGATGACGGCGCGCAACCTCACAGCGGCGGCTCGCAAAATCAATCTGAGCCAGCCTGCTATGAGCGCTGCGATCGCACGGCTGCGCACCTATTTCCGCGATGAACTCTTTACTATGAGAGGTCGCGAACTCGTCCCGACACCTGGCGCGGAAGCGCTTGCAGGTCCGGTTCGCGAGGCCCTGCTGCACATCCAACTCTCAATCATATCGCGGGACGCGCTCGACCCTGCTCAATCGAGCCGACGCTTCAGGGTCATTCTCTCAGATTTCATGACGATCGTTTTTTTCCGCAGAATTGTGGACCGCATGGCGCAAGAAGCCCCCGCGGTGCGCTTCGAACTGCTGCCATTTTCTGATGAACCGGATGAGCTGCTGCGGCGGGGCGAGGTCGACTTTCTCATTCTGCCGGAACTTTTCATGTCGAGCGCGCACCCTAAGGCGACGCTGTTCGACGAGAGCCTCGTATGCGTCGGATGCCGCGCGAACAAGCAGCTATCCCGGCAGCTTACGTTCGAACAATACATCTCGATGGGGCACGTTACTGCCAAGTTCGGACGCGCACTGAGACCGAACCTCGAAGAATGGTTTTTGCTTGAGCACGGCCTGAGGAGACGAATTGAGGTCGTCGTGCAGGGCTTTAGCCTGATTCCGCCCCTGTTGCTAGACACGAGCCGTATCGGCACGATGCCCTTACGACTGGCCAGGCACTTCGAAAAGCGGATGCCGTTGCGGATCATCCAACCGCCCCTCCCCCTGCCCACATTCACAGAGGCCCTGCAGTGGCCCTCATTCCACAATACCGACCCCGCGAGCATCTGGATGCGTCGGATATTGCTCGAGGAAGCATCCAACATGGCATCTGGGGACCAGGAGCCTCCAACTCGCAGGCGCTGTTAGGCTTACCTTAAGCTGCGCTCTGAACATCCCCGGCACACTGTAGAACCTTCGACGTGCCCCGTTTTCTTTCGTCTCTCCAGGGTATGGAGGTGAGAAGGAGCCACAGACGCGCAATGCGACGATCGGTCGCGAAGCCTTTTCCAGTTGTGCGCGTGGTGACCTCGAAGGTGCGGTTTGATGCGCTCACGACGCATTCAGGCTACGTCCGGCAACCATCGCAGAAGAATATGCCTCCCGTGCAAATGTTTGGCTCTATCACTAAAATGTCTTGAACCGCACATTGCGTCAGGTTGTAGGTTGCTCTCGTGACAAGCGCTGCACGACCCAGCTGTCGACACCGCGCTTTGGCACGCTGACGAACACTGGGCTGATCTGCCATCAGCGGACTGAACGACCCTGCTGCGTGGCCGGCCGGAACCGGCAAGACCAATTAGCTTGGAGCTCCCGACGCTTTCCCGCCGCTGCCGATCGGCTTTCCGCTTGCTCTCCATTGTTGCGGTCATCTCGCAAGCTTCCTTTCCCGGGCGCAGGAATGAGCCGATGTCCATTGGGGCGGGCCAAGACGATTGCTCCAGGCGCTGGCGCCACCGCACGCTATTGCGCAGCAACGACGTTTGTGCCGGATAGGAAGAGATGCGTTTCAAAGGTCTGGATCTAAATCTTCTGGTCGCGCTGGATGCTCTAATAACTGAGCGCAACCTCTCGTCAGCCGCACGCAAGATCAATCTTAGTCAGCCGGCAATGAGCGCAGCCGTTGCCCGGCTGCGCAAGCATTTCCGTGATGAACTGTTTGGAATGAGGGGGCGCGAACTTGTCTTGAGCTCACGCGCGGAAGGGCTCGCGGCTCCTGTGCGCGAGGCTCTGATGCACATTGAACTCTCGATTATGGCCCGACATCCGTTCGACCCAGCTCGATTGAACCGCCGATTCAGGATCGTCCTTTCTGACTTCGTAACAGTTGTGCTCTTCCGAAATGTCGTAGCACGCGTCACGCGAGAAGCCCCCGCCGTCAGCTTCGAATTGGCTGCGCCGACCGATGAACACGAGCTGCTCCTCCGCCGCGGTGAAGTCGATTTTGTTATCCGGCCAGATTTTTTCATGTCCAGCACGCACCCCAGAGCGGCCCTATTCGAGGAGCGACTCGTCTGCGTAGGCTGCTGCACCAATAGGGAATTACAACCCCGGCTTACATTCGATCGATATATGTCGATGGGTCACGTTGCAGTTAAGCACGGAGGTGCGCCCCGGACGCCAGTTGAGCATTCCTTTTTGACTGATCTCGGACCCACGCGGCGCATCGACATCCTCGTGCAGAGCTTCAGCATGATCCCGCCTCTCATAGTTGGGACGAACCGCATAGGCACGATGCCATTAGGGCTCGTGAGGCATTTCCAAAGAACGATGCCCCTTCGGATCGTTGAGCTTCCGCATCCATTCCCCGCCTTCACCGAGGCGGTCCAATGGCCCTCACTTCACAACAGCGACCCGGGAAGTCTGTGGATGAGGGACATTTTGTTTCAGGAGGCCACCCGCATGGCAACTACACAAGAGCTCCGTGTGACCAGCAGCCCGGAAGACGCGGAGCCCCCGGGACATTTCGTGCGATCCGTCTCACCGTTGCCGTAAGCACATTCGCGAAGTCTACGAACCTCACATTCCAACACTTGTCTCAACACACAATTCCTGCTCGCCTGGCTTGCTCTTATTGCCGGGGGAAAGGATCCTTGCGGCAGGCAAGAGGCGCTTTCGCTCTTCGCACCTCCGCCTCGGGGGCGAGAAACGGCAGACTGCCGACTTGATGCTTTTAGGGACGGGAACGGAACGGGGCCGGCGAGCGACGGAGCAATGCCTTCGCACTGAAGCTAGGCGTTTACGTTGCAACGGCCGCGGCAGGGCGCAGCTCTCTCAAGAAGGTAGGCCAGGCACGGAGCTCTTGCCGTCAACTCCCTGGGTCGGTAGTTGCTCCCGATGAACGGAGATGATCAGCTTATTCGGATTCCTACCACCGTTCATTGTGAGCATAGAGATCGTCGGACTTGCCGTGCCGTCGAAGCTAGCATCGCGAACGCGTGTGGCCTGAACGCATCACACAGCAGCACATCACATCCTCATCGCTTTGCGCCGCAGGTATGACTTCTTTTGGCCCTACCGCAGCCAAACGTCTTGACGACGTGCGCTGCGCTTGACTCAATTTCAAACAAGGAGCTGAACGTTGAAGCTTTGCAGCGGGGTGTTCGATCCAGAAGAGCTATCTGCCCTCGGACGGCTTTATGACGGCGCCGTCGACGCGCTACCTCCGTCGATGCGGAGTCCAGAAAACTGCGCAGCAATCGCCAAACTTATCCTGGAGCGTACGGCGGCTGGCGAGGCTGAACTGGCACGCCTGGCGAACTTGTTGATCACCCTTTCTCCTGAGGGTTGATCAGCCGCCATTCTAAGGATAGTCACCACTCGCGCGCATGAATTAAAGGCGATTCAACTGGAGCTTAGAAATCCGCTTGAATCATACGTGACGTCAGGTTGTAGGCTTTGAAATTGAACAACATGAACAGAGCTACACCAAGACGGCGTCGATGGCGCATTGGCGAACTTGCAGAGGCGACCGGAGTAACGGTGCGCACGCTGCACCATTATGAGCACACTGGACTGCTAGCAGCGACAGAGCGCACTGAGGGCGGTCACCGGATGTATGACCGCGAAAGCGGGCAACGGGTTCATCAGATTCGCGCGCTGCGTGAGCTTGGCTTCTCGCTCGTGGAGATCCGTAAAGCTATGGAGGGGACGACCTCACTCACGGACTTGCTGCGCAAACATCTAGAGCGCATAGAAGTCCAAGTCGCGCGCACAACTCTGTTGCGCGACCGTTTGCGCAACATGACCATCGACAGCGAGGCGCAGGTAAGTGTGGATGAGCTGCCTGCCACCCTGAACGCCATGTCGCGCGCCGAGACGCGGAGTCAGACGTCCCGGTGCACCTGCAATTTAGCTGCGGAGCGAGAGGACCGCTGGCGGCGAATCCGTGATGATCTGCGCGACTGCATGGATGGGGGCGAGCACCCTTGCGGAGAGCGCGCAAAGGCTGTCGCGGTTGCAGCACGCTTGCTGATCAGCGAAATCGCCGGCGACGATTCACGTGTTTCGATGATCCTGAAGGTACTTGCACGATTAAGCGCGCCCCGCAGTCTGGCTGGTTGGGATCCCTGTCTAATGCAATATCTCGATCTTGCCCTTGGCGGATTGGAGGATCAGCCTTACTGACGCATTCATGGCGGGTTCCACACGCCGGTTAGGGCAAGCTAAGAAACGCTAGGTGAACCGGCCGCTCTCCGACGCGGCTTGGAGTTTTACGGAATCAAACGGAAGGATTGTCACCGCCGGTCGATCCGCGTCCCTGACGCCTCCATCGCTCTTCCCAAAAGGGCTTGATCCGCACGTAACGTCAAGTTGTAGATCTTACCGTAGTTGGCGGCTCGCCCGGCCAACGCAGGTTTGCCCAGCAAGCAACGCCTGTCTACAGGCGTGGTTGACTACAACCAGTTGCGGTTCACTTCAGGTGAGCATTGGAAGCTCTACAATGGTAAATAAGCGGCATGCCTCTCTTGCGCCTGCGGCGCTTCTCTTCTGCGCTCTCGTCGCTCCGTCTGCGCGCGGCTCTGAAATAAAGATCGCCGTGGCTGGCCCAATGACCGGAAGCAGCGCTGCATTCGGCGCGCAAATGCGCGATGGTGCGGCTGCGGCGGTCGAGGTCCTGAACGCCTCAGGCCAGCTTCCCGATAATGCCAAAACTATATTGAGCGTCGCTGACGACGCCTGCGACCCTAGGCAAGCTGTCGCAGTCGCGAATAAGCTCACGACAGAGCGGATCCTGTTGGTGGTTGGCCATTTTTGTTCCTCTTCGTCGATCCCGGCCTCCGACATCTACGCGAAGCTGGCATCGTCCAGGTGTTACCAGGCTCGTCAACTCCTCAACTAACAGAGCACGGCCTTGAGACTGTCTTTCGGATCTGCGGCCCGACGACCAACAGGGAGCCGTTGCCGCCGTACATTCACACGAATTATCGCCTCGAGAAAATCGCGGTGCTGGACGACAAGAGGACTGCTGGCAGGGGGATTGTCGACGTGGTTGAAGCCCGGCTTCATCGATTGGGACGGCAGGTGAGCCGGCAAAGCTATGTTGCCGGTGAAAGGGGCTTCAGAGCCTTGCTCTCAAGAATGGAGAAGGACCGGCTGCGCGTCGCCTATATCGGCGGCTACCACACCGAAGTCGGATTGTTGGTACGCCAGGCAGCAGAAGCAAAAGCAGACCTCACGGTCATGGCGAACGATCCGCTGATGACCTCCGAATTCTGGGCCATTACCGGCAGCGCTGGGAATGGCACATTGTTTACCTTCATGCCCAACCCCGCTGGGAACGCCAATGCTGCCAGTGCGGTCGCCGGACTCAAAGCTTCCGGGCTGCCCGGTGAAGGCTACACACTATACGCTTGTGCCGCTGTGCAAGCCTGGGCAGAGGCGGTGAACCGGAGCGGCTCCTTCAATGCTGACCGGGTCGCCAGCGCGCTTCGTTCCCGACCGATCGACCGGTTCGACAAAAGGAGGGACAACTCGGCTTCTGGATTTTTGGTTTATCGCTGGCGCGACGGTCATGTCGAGCGTGTCAAGAAGTACTGATTTTCATGCAACGCAGCATTCCCCACGCGAAGTATCTCGAATGATGAGACGCCCTCAGAACGTTGTCGCAGCAATGCTCGCTAGCGCTTTTATATTCGCTGCTTTTGCAGCGTTTTTCGCGCTCGCTGCGGCGCTCGCAGAGCTACCGAGCGCCGCCCTGCCGAAGGTGCTACGCCCGATGATAGACAAATAGCAGCCCCCTTGTCTGATCCCGTCTGCAGCACTGGCCTCGGAGGCGGCCATTTACCGTTCTGCTAGGTTTGAAGGCATGCCCCTTATGCAGCCAGTGATCGAAGGTTGAGGACTAGGAAAGCGAAGCTAACGATTCTTTATGGACAAGCACGGATTTTGTTGGAGGCGTTCGCCTTCTGTCAGATTCGTGCCCGACCAGCATCTACGCATTCTCTAGCCTGGATTATATCGCGCAATCTCAGATCCACGAATGGAAGAGACAGCGGGACGGCACGAAGCAATCAGGCCCACTACCTAGACTATAGCCGAGTATACGGGTAGCGAGAGCTGGTGGATAGCCGGCGCCGGGATGCATGTCTCTCTTGGCCGCGGGGGCACCAAGGTTTTGGCGTCCAAGTCAACGCTACTCGTTCCGCTACTTCGTGCGCTCTCAAGCATGGCGGGTCATCAGCGGCTCAGCCGCCTGCCCGGGCATTCCCTATGCTTCCTAGCCCGGATAGCAGGAGAACCAATCAACCGGCTCCGATGAAGGCGGTGAGATTGCTCGCCTGCGCTATCAACGAACTGGATGCATCCCATCAACACTTTCTATTTTACTAATTGAAGCCAAACACCGCATAAGTCGATCGCCGGCTTACGGAAGGCAGTGTTCACGAATGTCGCGTGATAATGGATCACTTGGTCGCAGAGCAAATCACGTGCTTCTTGGCTGCTTCGAGCAATGTTTGACGGCAAGACACGTGGGGGCACGAATGCAGTGCGGTGACCAGTCGCAGTTGGCGCGCAATCTACACGACGTTGCCTGCCCCTTTGGGCATGATACTTGATTGCTCTAAGAAGACAGCTATCACGCACACTCGGCGATGGTAAATGCCTCCGCAGCGTAGAACTCGGGCAGGTGAGTTGGCCTTCGCAGGGGTGCGGGCTGGACCTTTCGCTCTGACCAGGCGGGTCGCCTCAACAGTCCGGCGCTGTTGCCGCGGCTCCAAGCAGAGCAGTACAATCAGCTGTGTGGCCCCGAACAGAGTCACCGCTGTTGCCGAACGCACTGGGCGGCTCGAGAATCCATTCAAATCCCGCGCCATCGGCAACGCTTTTCGTTTTTCAGAGCTGGCCCCGCAAATTCGGACAGTAGCTTGAGTGGATTTTCTGCCTGACAGCGGCGAGGATTCTTGCTGCGAATCAGGAGCGAAGATGACGAAGAAGAGCCGCCGG
>NZ_JASAUS010000149.1:0-18023 GCF_029953005.1 Bradyrhizobium sp. Mp27
CCGGCGGCTCTTCTTCGTCATCTTCGCTCCTGATTCGCAGCAAGAATCCTCGCCGCTGTCAGGCAGAAAATCCACTCAAGCTACTGTCCGAATTTGCGGGGCCAGCTCTTTGTTTCAAGCAATGAGCATTTGGGGGTGGTGCTTCGCCACATCCACCCACCTGCCGCATTGATTTCCTTGGTCGCCGCGATTTCATTTTCTTCCGAGCACCGGTGCTCAATTGTCGCACCTTCGGTGTGAGCGGCTCACAAACACGATTCCATCGCCCGCCGTTGACGCCGGTGCAGGCGGCCCTTCAGAATCTCGGAAGCGACCTCCCAATTGTCCTCTGCATAAACACAGGCTGCTCCCGACACCGACAGCGCCGGGAGCAGGTTCGTCACTTCGCGAGCGCTGCCTTTTCGATGACCTCGGCGACCTCGTTCGCATGGACCACGAGCGAGGCACGGCTGCCGGCGACTTCCGTCGTCTGAGCCTTCATCCTGGCCGCGAACAACTTCGGGGCCTCAAGCGCAATGCTTGGTCGCGACGGCTGTTTGTGATTCAAAGCTCGTTCCGCGACTGGTATGAGGTACCCACTTCCATCGGCCGAAGACGTCGAGGGCGCTCAGCTTGCACATTCGCGTAGCAAGGTTGTGATTTTCGTATCGAGATTTCGGGCAACGGTGAGGGCTTCCGAGCTGCCATAATGCAGCAAATAACTCTCCATTTTGTCGTAAGAGACATGCACGCCATCGGAACGCTCATCAATGAGCACCGTGACTGGAGCGTAGGATCCAGCATCGGGCACGTGCTTGACCATTTCTTTCATGATGAGTGGATTGCCGATCACAAGCCGTATGATTTTAGGCGTCTTAGATCCGGCTTCGCGACGCAGAATGTCGCCCAAGTCAAATTCCGCGAAGAGCATAAGGTCCGTTCGGCCGAGGCCGCTTCGTACAACGCGCTCCAAATCCGGGAAGGAATTTGTCGCCCTCGTTTCCTTGAAAAAGTCGACCATGTTGGGCTGCCCGACCGCCGACTTGAGGGCCGCCACAATAGTGTCGAACGGTTTTAAGCTCGTGAGGCTGAAGCGCTCCACTTCGATTTTAGCGATTGTCATTTTGTCCTCTGTAACAACTCTCATGGATAAAGTGCGCTTGACCCTGTCGGACCGCGCCTTGTGTCATGCGGCCGCGGGCTGGGCATCCAGGAAAGTCCGGACGTGGCTGACGAAGATGTCGTGGTGCTGAAACAGCGCGCCGTGCCCTGAATCGGGATAGAGGACCAACTGAGCGTTACTCAGTTCCCTAGACATTGCGTAAGCGTTGTTCGCAGGCAGCATGGTGTCGTGGCTGCCGCTGACCACAAGAACGGGCTGGCGGATAGCGCGCAGAATGGCGTGCCCGGGATCAGGTGTGGCGCACCAGGTGATCAGCGCCTTGGCCTGCGGATCGGTTACCGCGCTGCCGTTATCGGTGTCCCGATCATCCTTGCGCACTTTTGTCCTCTTCAAGAAGGCCAAGCCGGAAGACCGGCTGGCGGATGAATTCGTGAAGAACAGCGGCAGGCGAGGGTCCGGCGCATCGGTTTGGGAAAACGCTTCCTGCAGAACCGCCAACAGGTGTTCCTCTCCGCCTTTCGGCGCGGTACCGACGAGTATGAGCTTGCGGACCAGCTGTCCATGCTCGGCGGCGATCTGCTGAGCGACGCAGCCGCCGAGGGAGAAGCCAAGCAGGTCCACTTCGGAGAGGCCGAGCAAGTCGATGAAATCCACGGCGTCTCGAGCCATCGTCGCCACGTTGTCGGGCGTTTGACCGGTCGACCGGCCGACCCCTGCGTTGTCAAAGGCGATCACGGGGCGATCAGCGGCCAGAGCGTTGACGACGGCGGGATCCCATCCGTCGATGTTTCCCGAGAAGTGCTGCAGAAGAACCAGCGGAGTTCCAGTCGCGGGGCCGAGACGGCGATAGGCGAAGCGGATTCCGTGGCCTTCGATGTAACGGGTTGGCGCCGTTTCGAGTGTCGCGGCGTCCTGGCTCGCGATGTCGAGTTGAGTCATGTCGTACTCCGGATGCTTGGCATGAAATGATCGAGCGTGTGCGCTCCCGACACCGACGTGCCGGGAGCAGGTTCGTCACTTCGCGAGCGCGGCCTTTTCGATGACCTCGGCGACTTCCTTCGCATGGACCACGAGCGAGGCATGGCTGCCGGCGACTTCCGTCGCCTGAGCCTTCATCCTGGCTGCGAACAACTTCTGGACCTCGGGCGCGATGACTTTGTCCTTCGTGGTGATGACGTAGAACGTCAGCTTGTCGCGCCAGGCCGCAATGCTGACAGGCGCCTCGAACGCAGCGAGGCTCAGCGGAAGCTGCGAGTTGGCCAGATGCTCGGCGATCTCAGGAGGGAGGTCAGCCGCGACGGCTGACGGAAACACCTTGGGATCGATATACAGATTGCCCTTCGCGTCGGGATGGATCGCGTTGCCGCCTTCGGTCGGTGGGCCGGCTTTGGACAGCGACGCCAGGGATTGACCGACCTCCGGCGCGAAGGCGGAGACATAGACCAGCGCCGAGACCTTGGGATCGTTGCCGGCTTGCGTGATCACCACGCCGCCCCATGAATGGCCGACCAGAACGGTCCTGCCGTCCTGTTTCGCGAGCGCCTGCTTGGTGGCATCGACGTCAGCGGCGAGCGAAGTGAGCGGATTTTCCACGAGCGTGACGTTGTAGCCCTTCTTCGAGAGAATATCGGCAACGGGCTGCCAGCTTGTCTGGTCCACGAAAGCGCCGTGCACGAGCACGATGTTGTGGGCTGCTCCCTTGGGCAGCTCAGCGGAATGGGCGGGGCCGACCCATGCCGTTCCGGCCAGGAGTACGGTGGCGGCTGAGAGAAGGATATTTAGCATTGATTGTTCCTGTTGATATGTCGGACGGAATAAGGTCCGGGGGAATGGACAGGCGTTTCCTGCAAGGTCGCGGTTTCTTCCATCCGCCGTTGGCGAAATGGTTGCCGCACATGACGTCGGCCCGCCGCGACATGAACTAGTTCGCGGGCTTTCGGACGGTAGGGATCAATCGTCCGGATGTTGTGTCCGACCGTCCACCGGACTAACTTCGGCGGCATGGACATCCTCGCCCAGGTGCTCGATCGTGTTCGTCTCGGCGGGACGCTGCTGTTCCACTTCGAGCTCGGCCATCCCTGGAATCTGGCGCTGCCGGCGCGCCCCTACGCGCTGTTTCACTATCTCAGTCGGGGCTCCGCGACCCTCGCGCTCGAACTCGGACAGGAAATCCAGATGACCGAGGGCGATTTCGTCGTCATCACACGCGGCGAGCCCCATGTGTTTTATTCGGATCGCCGGGCCAAGCCTTTGCAGATCGTGGACCTCGATCGATCGTCGGCACGTCATGGCGTCGTTCGTCACGGCGGCCGTGCCAAGCCGCTCTCGACCATGATCTGCGGCAATTTCACCGTGTCGCGGCCCATGTTCGGCAGCGTGCTGGAATTACTTCCGCCCGTGCTTCTGCTGAAGCCGACGGCGGACGGTGGCTGGCTCGAAGCGATCCTGCGGCGCATGGTGAGTGAGTCCGCGCTGGAGCGTCCCGGCCAGCGCGTCGCGCTCTCGCGCCTGACGGAAGTGCTGTTTGTCGAGGTGCTCCGAAGCTGGATCGCGTCTCTCAGTCCCGGACAAGGCGGCTGGCTCGGGGCCATATCGGACCCGCATATCGGACCGGCGCTCAAATTGATCCACGAAAACCCGGAGCGGCCCTGGACCCTGAGCGACCTCGGCCATCGCGTGGGGCTCGGCCGCTCGGTATTCTCGGCCCGCTTCACCAAGCTCGTCGGCCAGTCGATGCATCGTTATGTGATCGAACGCCGGATGGCGGAAGCGGCGTTCCTGCTCGAGACCAGCGACGAGCCCATCGCACGGATCGCGAGCCAGGTCGGGTACGAGACAGCGGCGGCGTTTTCAAAACTCTTTCATCGACATCATGGCATGTCGCCCGGCCGCTACCGGACCGCTCAACGCCTTGATGGACACCAAGGTCAACCGCACGGTTCGGAAGTGAACGTCTCCGATTGAACGTGCGTCAGTCGCTCCGCCGCGCTTTCATCTCGCTCTCATCGCCGGTGCTCAATTGTCGCACCTTCGGTGTGAAGCATCTCACACGCACGCTTGCGTCAATGCTGCGATAGAGTACCTGTTGTGATTGAACGTGGTGAATTTAGTCGATTTGACACACCCGCCATCACATCAGCCTCAAATGAGCTGCACACGCCAGAACGGCATGTTGAAATAGCCTCCAATCGGCCGCTCGGCCGATGAGAGCTATGGAGACACTATGGCTGACAAACACGAACAGAGCATGGTTGGTACGTGGACCAAATCCACGTCGGCTGCGTGTGCGGACAAATATCCCGCCACACTCACATTCTCGACCGGCACCTACCGCGGCATGCGCGGACCAGGGCAGGGCATGGTGTGGTGGGACGCGGGAATCTACCGTCTCGAAGATTCCAACACACTCGTCGTCGGGACGGCGACTGATGAACTCGTGACCTATCGCATTTCACTCAAGGCCGACCGATTTGAGTTTACGGATTCAGAGGGCTGTGTCGTGACCTATCGGCGCGCGTAGGACTGCGCACGCCACAGCTGACCGAAATAACGCGGCTGTACCCGCGAACGAGCCCGATGCTCACGTCGATCGCCTCCATTTTTCAACGAGGAGAAGACGACATGTGCAATTGCTCAGAGCATGAATCGAGTGGCAGCCTTTCCAAGATGACCGCGGCATCGGTCGAGCCCGCGATGAAGCCGCAAGTTCCCCTGTCGCGCCAGATCAGCTTCAGCGACGAGGAGTCCGGCGATCAGCCGGCCTCAACCGATCTGCAGCCGCTTCCGCCGTTCAGGCTGTGCAGGCTCGACTTCCGCGAAGGCTGCTACCAGATCAACTTCAGGCCGACCGCGGGCTTCGTGACCTTCGAAGGTACGCTGCGCGTCGATCGCTCGGCGCCCGACGGCGGCGCCGACCATTTGATCGTCAGCGGCGATCTCTACTCGCGCCGGCCGGTGATCGGTCCGATCCCGCCGGTGGGGCCGGTGGTGCCGGTGGGCGATGCGGATGGAGACGAAGCAGCGGCGGACTCGGGACTGACGAGCCTGGCCGGTTCGCTGAGTGCGCTCGATGAACCCCTGATTCCGTTTCCGATCCGCCGGCCGCGGATCCCCATCTTCCCCCGCGCGCGCTATCATTCCTATCTCAGGGTGACCAGCGTGTCCGCGCCGGTCGCGGTCCCGTTGCCGAAGAAGTGCGAGCTGACGATTGTCGCCGAGCAGTTCAATTACACGCAACCGCCGGCCGGCCAGTTCAAGGGCACGTTCCCGGCTTCGCCGTCGCGCACCGTGACGATGAAGCTTTCAAAGGTGCCGGCGCCGTTTCCGTTCTCCCTGACCGGCGGTCCGTTCTACCAGGGCCGGCTGTTCGAGGGCGGCGTGGATAAGGGCAGCATCACGCTCGCCTGGGTGTCGAAATTCTTCCGCCGCGCGACGCTCGAGATCGACACGCTGGTCGGAGCCGTCCGGCCCGCGCCGGTGCCTGACGGTGCCGGTGGCACCGAGTTCTTCGACACGGTCTTTGCGAAGACCGGCTGGCAGCTGTCGGTGGTGCAGGACCAGCTCAACGTCCCGGTGCCATCAGGCGTGGTGGCGACCAATTGCTGGAGCTCGGCGGATCTGCACGCACTGATGACGACCGTGCGCAATCCCGCGACGAATCTGGACACCGAATGGCGCGTGCACATGATCGTGGTGCCCGCAAAACTCGGCTGCTCGCGCGGCATCATGTACGACCAGATCGGCGTACCCCGCGAAGGCTGCGCCAGCTTCTCCGATGACGGCTATCCCGTCTCGGACTCCTCGAACTTCGGTCTCGCCGCCAACAAGAAGCAGCGCGACGTGCCGCGCGCGTTCCTGCGCAGCGCGACCCACGAACTGACGCATACGCTGAACCAGATCCACCAGGAGCAGGAGACGGCGGCCGACAACTCGATCATGACCACGACGCCGAGCGTGGCGGACGTGCTCGGCGGTCCCGCCACCGGCGCACCCGGCGTGTTCCCGGACCAGATCGCGCTCGCGCACAACACCAACGTCCGCCATCACCTCAACCACATGCCGGATCCGGTCATTCGTCCAGGCGGATGGCCGTTCGCAAGCTGGTTCCCGACCGGTGCGCCGCAAGCCGCCGACCGGCACGACTTCGAACCTTCCGAGCTGGCGCTGACGGTGACCGCTACGACCGACCGCGTCGCGCTCGGCCAGCCGCTGGATCTGACCTGGACGATGACGAACACCAGCGGCGTGTCGCTGCGCGCGCCGAACGACGTCAGCACCGAGGCCCTGTTCGCATCGATCACCGTCACCGACGGCGAGGGGCACGAACGTCCGGTCAGGCCCTTCGTGATCCTGTGCGAGCACGCGAAGCTGGGCGAGCTTGAGCCCGGCAAGAGCGTCACGGCGTCAGCCAAGGTGTTCTGGAGCACGGCGGGCTTCGCCTTCGAGAAGCCGGGCCGCTATCGCGTCGACGTCGCGGTGTCGTGGTCGGCGCAGGGCGTGATGGTGGGCGTGCAGTCGGGGATCGACGTGTTCGTCGACTATCCGACCAGCGCGAGCGACAACCATTCGGCCAATCTCGTGCTGCATCCCGAGGTCGGCAAATGGGTGGCGCTCGGCGGCGATGCCTATCACCTCGGCGAAGCGTGCCGGCGGTTGCAGGCGCTCAGCCAGACCGCAGTGCCGTCAGGCGCGCGCGCCGCAACGGCTGCGGCCGGCGACGATACGACCGCGCCGCGCGCGATCGACGGTTTTGCCGACATGCTGCCGGACCGCGCCAAGCTCGCGAGATTGCGTCCCGAACTGTCCGCGGAGACCGGCGGCCGTACGCCACGCGGACCGGGGCGAGCGGCCGCGCCAGGGCGCAAACGCGCGGCGAAGGCGAAGGGGCGCACGGGGCGAAAGCGGTAGCTCGGTTCGCAAAGGTTGAGTGAAGATTGGCGCCATCAGCGACGGCCGCAGCTGCGTCCAAACCGTAAGCCTGCGCGCCGTCGCCGTCAGTATGATTTCGAGCCAAATCGACCGAGTCGTTCGGCGCCTGGCGGAGGATTGTCATGGGAAGATTGCGATACGACGACCAACTTCCGTCAAGGGCCCAGATATTCGAGTTTTGGAAGGATCGCATTGCAGGATTGGTGCGATGGATTGATTGGAGTGCGCCTTGTTGTTGGGCCTGCAGATTTCATTACGGTTCAAATACGACGTGAAACGTCCCGACGCTGGCTGGGACGAAATTCTGCGATGCTGGAACCGTATCCCTCTTCAGCGCTGTCACGTCGTGGGGCGCTCACTTGGAGGTCGCGACGACGTCTCAAACCTGTTTTTGTTGTGCCGCGAATGTCACGATCGCATGCCGAATACAAACCTTCCTGAAATATTCTACGAGTGGGCGCGGGCTCAGAACTGGTCCAGAAGAGAAGACGCCAAAATACTGGATGCGATGGAAGCGTTCAGAGTTGAGGAGGTGATTTTACCCGATTTGGAACAGGTGCTGGACTCGGAGGACTACAAGGCCTGGTCGGAAGGTAGGAGAGGCCTGCACCGGCCCCAGTCAAACTATGCGTCTATTTCGTCACGTTTGACGCCTGCGACGACATTAGGGCTGGCTATCTATTATCTTCGTACCATCGGGGGCGGTCCATGCAAGCAAGGAAGCAAACGCCGGGCTGGAAGGCGCTCCAAGGCGACTACGGTCAAGCTGTCTTGAAATTTGGCTTGTTTCCTATTATGACTACAGTAGTCATATAGGTGGACCCATGCGCGAAATTCAGCTTCGTGATGCCAAAGCCAATCTCTCGGCGGTCGTTGATGAAGCTGTAGGCGGCAAGCCAGCAGTGATTACGCGGCATGGGAAGAAGCAGGCGGTTGTGTTGAGCTATCAGGAGTGGCGGCGACTGTCGCAGGTTCCGAGCTTCGGGCGCCTGCTGATGGCGACCCCTGCGCAAGCGGAGGATCTGCCGTCGCGCAATCGAGCCAAACTACGCAAGGCCGGCCTCTGACACCATGTATCTCGTCGACACCAATGTGCTGTCGGCGGCCTCGCCGAACCGACCGGCGCCTCCGGCGCTGGTTGAATGGATGGATAGGCAATCTGCTTCCTTGTTTCTGTCCGTCGTGACGATTGCGGAGGTCGAGGACGGGATAGCCAAGCTGCGACGTGAAAAGGCCACGCGCAGGGGCAGAGACCTTGCTCAATGGTTGGAGGCCGTGCTGCATCTCTACGGGGATCGCGTTTTGGGGTTCGATACGCCGACGGCGCGGATCGCGGGGCAACTTTCAGACAGGGCACGCGGGCGAGGGCATGCGCCTGGACTTGCCGATATCATCATTGCCGCCACCGCCCGCCAGCACGGACTGACGATCCTGTCGCGCAACGCCAGGCACTTTGCGCCTCTGGGCGTATCCGTGCTCGACCCTATTAGAGACTTGCCGCGGTCCTGATCTGCGCGCAGGTGCCCAGCACAAACGCTGGATGTCCGCCGTTTCATCTGATGCTACGACATCGGCCCCGCCTGTCCGGAGCCAGTGTTCATGTCTACCGTCGTTGCCAATCCGCCCGCGACCGCCGCCGAGACCGACCCCGAAGCTCTCGGCTGGATGAAGGGCTTCCCGCCATCTCCCGACCGCACCATCACCTTCCAGAACGGCTCGTTCCGCAATTTCCCCGAATTGCGCTGGGCCTGGAGCAACGTCCGCCAGCTGGTGCCGACGGTGAATGTCTGGCGCGGGGCGGGGCCTGCGTCCGTGTTGCCGCGGGAAGACCACGACATTGGCGCGGTTGCCTCGATCACCATGGACGGCCGCCCCATGACGTTCGCGAAGATGCTGGAGGAGACTTATACCGACGGCATCGCGGTGCTGCATCGGGGCAAGCTGATCTATGAGCGCTATTTCGGCGCGCTGAAGCCGCACAAGCCGCATATCGCGATGTCGGTGACGAAATCCTTCACCGGCGTGCTGGCCGGCATTCTGGTCACCGAGGGCAAGATCGATCCGCAGGCACAGGTCACGGATTATGTGCCGGAGCTGAGGGCCAGCGCGTTCGGCGATGCGCGCGTACACGAGGTCATGGATATGACCACGGGCCTCGAATACACCGAAGTCTACACCGACAAGAACTCCCACGTGTGGGGCCTGCGGCGTGCCAACGGCATGGCGCCGATTCCGCCTGACTATGACGGTGCGACCAATATCTTCGATTTCCTCGTCGCGCAGAAGAAGCAGGGCGAGCACGGCAAGGCCTTTGCCTACAAGACCGTCAACACCGACGTGCTGGCCTGGATCTGCCGGCGCGCCAGCGGCATGACATTGTCAGACCTTCTCTCCGAGTGCATCTGGACGCCGATGGGCGCGGAGGAGGACGCGCATTATCACGTCGATCGCATCGGCACCGAGAGCGGCGGTGGCGGCCTCTCGACCACGTTGCGGGATCTCGCCCGCTTCGGCGAGACCATGCGCAACCACGGCCGCTTCAACGGCCGCCAGATCGTGCCGTCACAGGTGGTCGAGGACATCGCGCGCGGCGGCGATCCCGAGAAGTTCAAGCCGGCCGGCTACACGACGCTGCCCGGCGCGTCCTATCGCAATCAATGGTGGGTCACGCACAACGCCCACGGCGCCTATATGGCGCGCGGCGTTCACGGCCAGGGCATCTACGTCGATCCCAAGGCCGAGATGGTGATCGCGCGCTACGCATCGCACCCCGTAGCGGGCAACGCCGCCAACGACCCCGTGACACTGCCGGCCTATATGGCGCTGGCGAAGCAGCTGATGGCCGGCGGGTAGGGCGTGCGACCGGGCCTCTTTGTAGCCCGGATGGAGCGCAGCGCAATCCGGGGCACACTGACCGCGTCGCGCAACTGCCTGCGCTCCACACAGCGGCACGGCTTCACTAATATAAGAGTTGACTTATATTAGTGAAGGCCGATACTCGCCATTGCGCGAAACGATACGGAGGGATGCAATGGAAATCGACGTCGCCAGGGTCTTGGGGCTTGTCACGCGTTCGGTGAAGAATTTCGAGAAGGATGGAAAAGCAGCCAGCACGGTGACGCTGACGCGGCTTTACGAGACCAGTGTCGACGATCTCTGGGACGCAGTGACCAGCCGGCAACGCATTCCGCGCTGGTTCCTGCCCGTCGAGGGAGACCTCCAGCTGGGCGGAAGGTACCAGCTGAAGGGGAACGCGGGCGGCACCATCACGGCATGTACGCCGCCGACGCATTTTGCAGCGACGTGGGAATTCGGCGGCGGGATGAGCTGGATTGACGTCAAGCTGGCAGCAGAACGAGAGCAGGCGCGTCTGACGCTGGAGCACACCGCAATTATCGAGGACCATTGGAATCAGTTCGGTCCTGGTGCGGTGGGTATCGGTTGGGATCTCGCCATCGCGGGATTGGAGCGATATGTTGCGACCGGCGCATCGGTCGACCACGAGACGGCCGAGGCTTGGATGGGCTCTCCTGCCGGCAAGGAATTCATGACGACAAGCGGTGAATATTGGTGCGCGGCGCATGTCGCAAGCGGGGTCGATCCTGATACGGCAAAGCAGCGCTCCGACCGCACCATCGCCTTCTATCGCGGCGAGATGCCGCCTGACGTCGCACATCCGGGCACAGGAAGCTGATGCACGTCTTCGAGGTCCTCGCCGATCCCGTGCGCCGTCGCATCCTCGAGCTGCTCGCCCCGGGGGAGATGGCGTCCGGTGAAGTCGTTGAAGCGATCGGGGCCGAGTTCGGGATCACGCAGGCGGCGGTGTCGCAGCATCTCAAGGTGCTGCGCGAGAGCGGCTTTGCGACGGTTCGGGCGGAGGCGCAAAGACGGCTCTATTCGGTCGACGGTGCGGGGCTTCGGTCGGTGGATGCGTGGATCGGTCAGTTCCGCAATTTCTGGCAGCCGAAGCTGGACGCGCTGGCGACGGAGATCGCGCGCGGCAAACGGGAGCGTCGTCACGCGCCGATGACCAAACGGAGCGGGAAGAGGGCGTGAGCTTCATGATGTAGGATGGGTAGAGCGAAGCGAAACCCATCAATACCGCGCGTCGAACCCGATGGGTTTCGCTTCGCTCTACCCATCCTACGCACTCATCCTCCCGGCGCCATCCGTGCTTTCGATATCAGCGCATTTTCGTCCCGCGCGTTCGCTTGTCATCAACGTGAACGCGCGTTTTGCCGGCAGCAACCTGACGGCCCTTCACGTGATCGATGAAGGCTCTCAGTTTCGGCATCGTTTGATGACGGCTCGGATAGTAGAGAAATACGCCCGGCGCCATTGGCGCGAAAGACTTCAGGACCTGTACGAGCTTTCCCGTCTTCACCAGGCTGGTGGCGATCGGTGCGGGCACTTGCGCAAGTCCCATGCCTTCCACGGCGGCGCCGAGCATCGTGGGAAAGTCGTGGGCAATCAGCGGCCCCGAGACGATCGCTTCGACTGTCTTGTTGCCATCGACAAGAGACCAGGGTGCGATCGATCCGTTGCTGCGGCGAATGCGCAAGCAAGCGTGCCGACGCAGGTCGTCGATACGCTCGGGCCGCCCGTGCCGGCTTAGATAGTCGGGGCTGCCGACGACCACGAACGGGAAAGGGGGCGTCAGCCGGACCGCGACCATGTCGGCGGCGATGAACTGGCCCATCCGGACGCCGGCATCAAACCCCTTGGCCGCGAGGTCGACCAATTCCTCGCCGGCGGCGATCTCCACCTCGACCTCGGGATAGGCCTGGCAGAAGGATGCGATCAGCGGCTCCAGCAGGATCGGTACCACCGCGCGCGGCACGGTGAGGCGTAACAGTCCAGTCGGCCGCTGCCCAAGATCGCGCGCAACCTCGCTTGCGGCGACGAGCTCCTCGAAAGCTGGCTTTGCGCGCGAGAGGAACCGCGCGCCGGCCTCGGTCAGGCCGACACTGCGTGTCGTGCGTATGAACAGAGCTGCGCCGACACGCGCCTCGAGCGCGCGGACCGCCTGGCTGATGGCCGATGGCGTGACCCCGAGCTCCGCGGCTGCCCGGCGGAAACTGCGGTACTGGGCGACGCGCAGGAACGCTTCCACCCCATCGAGCGCGCCTTGTCTGACTGTGAAGTTCTGCTTCATAGCCCATCAACATTATCCCGAATAGTCGCTCGCGCCAATCGATCGTATGTCTCGCTCGCAGATCGGAAGCATCGCTGATGGCGGACATCTGCGACGTCAGCGCGATCTCAGAGAACAAAGGGGACCGCCGTGCTCCGGAAAACGAGACCGATGAAAGTCATCCGTAAATTTGTCGTCATCCTCACCCTAACCCTGATGGGAGCGACTTCCATGACTGATCCATCCGTTGCCCAAACACAGGCCATCTCGCAGGCCATGTCGCCCACAACCACCGGGGTGATGGTCATCCTGACCGTGAAGGCGGGTGTCACGCGCGAGCAGGTCATGGCCGTCATGCCCGCTGAAATCCAGCAGACGGTGCAGCTCTATCTCAATGGGAAAATTCGCGAGTGGTATTCGCGTGGCGATGGGCGCGGAGCGGTCTTCCTCGTCGATGCCAGGGATGTCGCCGGGGCGCAGGCGATCATGGAGGATCTCCCGTTGGCCAAGCAAGACCTGATGGACCACGAGTACATCGCAATAGGTCCGCTTTTGCCGCTCCGCCTGCTCATGGCCAATCCCGAGCGCCGGCAATAAGGGCGAGACCCTGATGGAGGACGGCCGATGACCACCGATGCTGCTCCCGCTGCGATCGTCCCGCCGCTTCGGGCCCCGCATAGCCTGCTTTGGCCCGTCCCATTCACGGCAGTATGGACCTGGTTGCTCTATGCGTTAATCGCGATCTGATTGGAGGCCAAGATGACGACAGAAACACTCTTCCAGATACATCTTGTCCTCGGTTATGTCGCGTGGCTGCTTTGCTTCGGCACGTATGTCTGGCCCTGGCTCAGGTCGATGGACGGGCGCGACGCGCACCGTGCCATCGCCACTCTGCACAGCTTCCGCTTCTTCGGGCTCGTCTTCATCCTTCCCGGCATCGTGAGCCCGGACCTGCCGGCTGGCTTCGCCACGTTCGCCGCCTGGGGCGACTTCGTGACCGGGGTGCTGGCCATGCTGGCGCTTCTCACGGTGAGGATACGCACGCTCTTCTGGCTGTTCGTCGTCGCCTTCAATCTCGCGGGCACGGTCGACCTCGTCGTCGACTACTATGACGCCATCCAGGTCGGCCTTCCCGCGCATGCGGAGTGGCTTGGCTCAACCTACGCGATCCCGATCATCTACGTGCCGCTGCTGATGATCACGCACGTCACCGCATTCTATTTTCTGGCACGCCCTCGGGTCGGCGCCGATGCCGCGGCACTGGCCGGCGCGGGCTGAGACGAACCGCTAAAGTAGTCGTACCTCCGATAGAGGCCTCGCCCTCTCTACCAATCGGCGGCTGCCTCGAGCAGCCGTTGGCGCATGAAGGCAACGCGCGGCCGTTTGCGTTCCGGTCGGCGTATGAACGGTGGGGATTGAGCCGATCAGGTCACGCAACGGCCGGGCTGCAGAAGCCTTGCGACTTCCGTGAGCGCGCTGACCACAGGCTCGCAGGCAAGTGTCGGCTTACGGCTCTGATTCCGCAGCAGCGTCGGCGGCTTGGTGGGGCGGGCCTGCGCAGACGGAATACGCAGCAAGACCGAGGTATCCGCGAGATCGTTCAAGCGCAGCGAAACCGTTTTCGTCGGAACCGCGAAAGGCTTGCGGTCGGTAAGATTATCTGCCTTGCCGGCGCGATTGACGATGTGGCTTGACTGTTCGGAGACCGCCTGCCAGCGGTTTACGAGGTCGTGACCTGAAGCGTACTGCACTGCACCGAGCGTCAACGCGGTCGCGACAGCGCCTAGAAGAGCTTTGCGAATCTGTGACATGGCTTCGCTCCTCGCCCCATGGCGATTGTCGTTCCTTACACAGCGCCCCCTCGGCCCATCGCTTCCTGTGGTCGCCTTCTAATGGCCGGTGGTTTCACCATGGCTTCGTGAACGCCGGAAAATGGTTTCATCCCGGCAGGTTTTGTTTCGTCGCATTGAGGGAGGTCTTGGTTCCCGCCAGCGCACAGCGGTTACGTCCGCGTTGGGTCCACAAGCCGACATCTGAGAAAAGACCACAAAGCGTCCGCCAGGGGCCCACAAGCGGAAATGAAACGCTGCTCAAGAACAGAATTTCCGATGGGGAAGTCGAACGCCCAAAATGTTGCAACGCATCGGCGTCGTTGGGGTGGGTGACACCGATCTCATCTCTGTCTGATTTGCCGCTCCAAGCGCAGCGTATGCTCACGCAGGGAATCGTAAATCGGCGCATTACCCAGCAGCATGGGCAGCAGCATCGCCATGAAGCAAGCTCCCAGCATCGGCAGTAGCATCGTCACGTTACCGGTCATTTCAGCGACGAGAACGATGCCGGTCACCGGCGCGCGCACAACGCCGGTGAAGAGAGCGGCCATGCCCACCAATGCAAATGCTTCCGGCTGGATAGAGAGCGCCGGGAATGCAAGACGGCAAGCCATCCCGAACAGCAGCCCAGACTGGGCTCCCAGCACGAGCAAGGGTGCGAACAGCCCGCCGGGCGTGCCGGCCGCGTATGAGAGAGCGCCGAGTCCGAATCGGATCAGGAATGCGCCCCCCAGGATCCCCACACGCTCGTGGCCGGTCAGCGCCCGCTGCGTGATCTGATCTCCGCCACCGACCAGTTCGGGCGCGAACCAAGCCAACATGCCGACGCTTGCGCCAATCAATCCGGCGCGGAACTCGATCGGCAGCCCTCCAAATCGGTCGCGAAACGCGATGGTCGCGAGCAGGGTACGATTGTATGCGACGGCCAACAGGCCCGCGATACCACCGAGAGCAAGGAAGAGCGGGGCGGACTCCGCGCTGGGATAGCTCAGCGGCGCGACCTGGAAGTCGGGCGCGTCGCCGAGAAGCAGCCTTGCGACCGGGATCGCCGTCGCCAGCGCTGCAAGGGCGGCGACGGCAACACGGTGTTCGAACTTCTGCACCAGTTCCTCCAGAACGAACACGAGCCCGGCAATCGGCGCATTGAAGGCCGTTGCAAGGCCGGCGCCGGCGCCGGCCGCCAGAAGCACTCGCGAGTCCGCCCAACAGAGCCGGCAGACGCGCGCAGCGAAAGCCGCGATACCGGCGCCCATCTGGACGGTCGGCCCCTCGCGGCCCAGCGCCAGCCCGGAGCCGATCGCCAGTATTCCGCCGAAGAACTTCACTGGCACCAGGCCAAACGGAGCCGGTGGGATCTCTTCGCGCAGAACAGCTTCGACATGCGGAATGCCGCTGCCCGAAGCGTGTGGTGAGAATTGCCGCACCATCCACGCGGCAACCAGGGTCGCGACAGCGCACGCGCCGACGACAGTCAAGAACCCCCAGATTGCGTGGCCATGGGCCCAGACGATCATCGTATCGCGCAGACGATCGGCATGCGCGAGCAAAAGCCGGAAGATCGCCCCAACGCATCCAGTCGCCGCTCCTATGATGAGCGCCATCGCCGCGAGCCCCAACAGGCTGCGACGTTCGTCTGCGACTTGTCGGTCGTCGTCAGGGTTATGGTCCACGGCTGGTCGATGATCCCGAGGCCTTCGCAAGGGATAATCTTTGCCAAAATCACTGGCGAATGTCCCGGAAAAGAATGCTTCCAACTTGACCGAACAACTGCCTCTCGACCGATATGCTAGGGACCTCACCGCACGTCCCAACGATAAGGTACGCCGAACCAAGGCCCCGCTTTGGGTCACAGGCTGACTTCGACAGCCTGCTTGACCTGGTTCGCTTATCTCCTGAAAGCAGACATTGCAGCCCTCTGAGCAGAGGTCAGCCACGGGCCAAAAACAGACAATCGAAACAGCCGCGACCTGATCAGCCGCAGATGCGCACGCGGCGTTCGCGCCAGCCATGCCCGTCCCAGAAGCGCTGGGTTATCCAGTGGCAGGGCGGGATCGGCTCTCCAACCGGGGCATCGACATAGCCCGACCAGTACGGATAGCCGCCGGGTCCGGGATAAGTGCGCGGATACGGATTGCCGCCGGGGCCGTAATCATAGCGCGGACCAGCATAAGCGGGCGAGGCTGCTGAAACGGCCAAGGTCGCGACGGCAGCGAGAGCCAACAACGTCTTCCTCATAGTGATACCTTTCCAACGCTGCGAAGGCTGCAAGACGATCGCCGAGCAATGCAGCGTCAGCGTCGACAAGCTGAAATGTCAAGGAGGGTGATCTCAGCAAGGCTATTGTCTGGCGACCTCCTCGGATGTCGCCTTCGGGTCAAAATGCGAAGAACTCAGAGTGAGCAAAGTCAGTCCGCTCTACCCCACCAAGCGGACCTCAATGAAAGGTGTCGTCACTTCGCTGATGGGCCATCATCGGACTTCCCAAGAACAAAGTGATTGCCAGCCGAAGCCGGGGCATCTCCGTTCCTCGGGCCAGAGATGCTACCTGCTGCTGACAGTATGCTGTCAGTAGCACAGCGATACAGTCCTCCCGAACTTATAGGGGGAGATAAAGCTGTGAAGTTTGCTTCAACACGCCTGATCTCCGCTGATATCAAGGCTCTCGTCAACCTCTACGAGGTTTGGGCCAGCGTTGGCGCGACCCTTCATCTCTGGCGGCAGCGTTATCGCGATCGCCGGGAGCTCGCACGCTGGACCGAGCCTGACCTGCACGATATCGGCGTCTCCCGGAGCGACATCGCGCACCAACTCGAAAAGCCGTTTTGGCGGGCCTAGCGACGGCAGCCGCGCCGATACCGGGTTAAGAGGATTCGAGGTTTAGCCGCCCCCATAAGGTGCTGCCTGCACGTTCCCGAACCTGTTGAAGTTGTTCTCCGGATTATACCCGGAGTCGCGCAGGTTCTTGATGTACAGGTCGCGGTCGTTGGAATTACCTGGGCCCACAGCATATGGGCTCAGCCCCCTTGACCCCTCGCTCGACGACGGCGCAGGCGACGCGCGGCCATGATGGGTCCTCTGTGCGGCCAAAGCGCCAGAAGTAGAAATTGCGAGAATAGCAACGATGACAAGAATGCTTTTGGCCATAGATCAGCTCTTCGATAATCCACGGGACTGGCATGACCGGCACTCATCGGCCATGGTCGAGGGATGATTGACATACCGTACCAGGGGCTCGCCCTGGCACGCGTTCGACCTGCGCCCTTCCGCCCAAGCAGGCGGCGCAAGCGCGGCAATCGCCAGTAGTCTGGTCTTTTCGTGGCTGGCGGTTTCTGATCAATATACGATGGGGACGACCGCTCTGTCTGGCAACACGAGGTCCTTCAAACTAGCGCGAGGACCGGTCGAGCCTAAGCCCAATGCCTGCGCGGCGAACGGGTGGTCCGGTCTGGGTCAAAATCCGAAAAGCTCAGCGTGAGCAAATCTAGTCCGCTCCGACCCATCAAGCTGACCTCAAAGCGAAGGCTAGCCACTTCGCTGATGGGCCATCAGCCGACGTGATTGCCTGTGAATACTCTAGGAGTCCGGACCGCCGAGCGGCACTGATCGAGGTGTTGGGTCAATCCGGCCGCCGGAGCCGAACAACCACCCAGTCTCCAATCGGAACGCAAACCTACGCGGCGCCGGAAACTAGATTGCCGACACAGCTCCTCGACGAAACGAATCTGGACCCAGAAGTGTGCGTGTGGGCAGTCGCCAGCTGTTCTATCTCGAGCGTTCGGCCGCCGCAGTTAGCACAGGATAGCGGGCATAGAGGGTGTCGACGCGGTCCCGCCACATCGCCACGAACGCACCCGAGGTGAGACTATCGACCGACTTCCATTCGCGTTTGACCGCAGGCAGCGTGTTGCCCCAGATCGCGCGCTTGCACCATCGCTCGCCCTTCGCCGAGCCCTCCCGGGTTGCGCACATCGACTTCCAGGCAATCCGCTGCGGACGACTGATGTGTTGGGCGGCTCCTTCCCAGCCC
>NZ_JASAUS010000150.1:0-17589 GCF_029953005.1 Bradyrhizobium sp. Mp27
TGAGCCGCCCTCCGAGGGCAACCACTACAGATCTTCGCAGGCATTGCCGGGACCAGGGCACTCGCTCCTGACGTCTTCAGCCTCAAGAGCCGATAACGCAACAGGCCCACAGGGGGAGAAGGAAGAAAGCGTAACTCACCTGAACAGGTGCAGCGCCGCGTATTGCAGCAGCATGATCGCCTTGGCGTCGATGATGCGGCCGTCCGCGATCATCGCCAAGGCCTCGTCGATCGAGAGCTCCAGCACCTCGATGTCCTCGCCCTCATGTTCAAGGCCGCCGCCGTCGCTGACCCGCATCTCCGGCTCGTATTCGGCGACGAAAAAATGCAGCTTCTCGGTGATGGCGCCGGGGCTCATGAAGGCCTCGAACACCTTGTGGACGTGGTGCAGGCGATAGCCGGTCTCTTCCTCGGCCTCGGCGCGGATGCGCACCTCGGGGGAGGCATCGTCCAGCACGCCGGCGGCGGCTTCGATCAGGAGGTCGTCGTAGCCGCGGACAAAGGCAGGCAGGCGGAACTGGCGTACCAGGATCACCGTACGCCGTGCGCGATTATACGGCAGCACGGCGGCGGCGTTGTCGCGCTCATAGGTTTCCCGGTGCTGCGTCTGCCACTCGCCATTGGCGCGCCGGTACTCGAACGTCGTGGTCTTCAGCGTGGTCCAGCCGTCCGAGAGCACGCGGACGTCCTTGATGCGGACGCGGTCGGATACTGTCATTGCTGTTTTCCAGCTACGTTGTGGAAGCGCGGCCGTCGAGCCACTTCTGGAACATCACCGAGGTGGATTCCTCGAAACCCAGCGACTGGTAGAACGCATTCGCCTGCGCGTTCTCGCGGCGGACCAGCAGCTGGAGTTTTGTGATGCCGGCGCTGCGCAGCCAGTCCTCGGCTGCCGCCATGATCACCCGGCCATAGCCGCGTTTGCGGATGTCGGGATCGACCGCGACGTAATAGACCCAGCCGCGATGGCCGTCATGGCCGACCATGGCGGTGGCGACGATCGCGCCGCCGTCGCGGCCGATCAGCACGGTCGAATTGTCGCGCCGCCGCGCCAGCGCGATGTCGGCATTCGGGTCGTTCCAGGGCCGCGTCAGGCCGCAGCGCTGCCACAGCGCGACGACGTTCTCGACATCGGCATCATTGATCGCATCGATCGTGAGAGACACGCTCACAGCACCTTCCCCGGATTCATGATGCCGAGCGGATCCAGCATCGCCTTGATCGCGCGCATCAGCTCGATCGCGGTCTTGTCCTTCACCTCGGGCAGTTCGTCGCGCTTGAGCACGCCGATGCCGTGCTCGGCCGAGATCGAGCCGCCCATGCGCAGCACGATCTCGAACACGACCGCATTCATCTCGTGCCAGCGCGCCAGGTAATCCGCGGTGTTGGCGCCGATGGGCTCGCTGACATTGTAATGCAGATTGCCGTCGCCGAGATGGCCGAACGGCACCGGCCGCGCGCCCGGGATCAGTTTGACCACGGCGGCATTGGCTTCGTCGATGAAGGCGGGCACGGCGGCGACCGGAACGGAGATGTCATGCTTGATCGAGCCGCCCTCCGGCTTCTGCGCCGACGACATCTCCTCGCGCAGCTTCCAGAAGCCGTTGCGCTGGGTGAGGTTGGCAGCGATCACGGCGTCGTCGACGATCTCGTCTTCCATGGCGCGGGTCAGGATCGTCTCCAGCGGCGTGCGGGCATCGTCGCCGGGCGAGGACAATTCCATCAGCACGTACCAGGGATGTTTTGCTTCGAGCGGGTCGCGCACGTCGATGCCGTGGCGGACCGAGAAGTCGACCGCCATCTCCGACAGCAGTTCGAAGCTCGTCAGCGCATTCGCGGCTTCGCCCTGCGCGATGGTCAGCAGCTTCAGCGCCGCCGCCGGCGATTTCAGCCCGACGAACGCGGTCTCGATCGCCCGCGGCTTCGGAAACAGCTTGAGCGTGGCCGCGGTGATGATGCCGAGCGTGCCTTCCGCGCCGATGAAGAGGTTGTGCAGATTGTAGCCGGTGTTGTCCTTCTTCAGCTTCGACAACACGTTGAGCACGCGACCGTCGGCGAGCACCACCTCGAGCCCAAGCGCCATCTCGCGCGCCACGCCATAGGCGAGCGCGGCGGTGCCGCCGGCATTGGTCGAGAGATTGCCGCCGATGGTGCAGCTGCCTTCGGCGCCGAGCGAGAGCGGAAACAGCCGGTCCACGTCGGCCGCCTTCTGCTGCGCGACCTGAAGCACGACGCCGGCCTCGCAGGTCATGGTGTTGGAGGCGGTGTCGACCTCGCGGATCTTGTCGAGTCGGCGCAGCGACACCACCACTTCGCCGTTGTGGGGCGTCTGGCCGCCGACGAGCCCGGTGTTGCCGCCCTGCGGCACCAGCGCGATTCCGTGCGCGGAGGCGAGCTTGCAGATTGCCGAGACTTCCGCCGTCGAGCCCGGGCGCAGCACCAGCGGCGAGCGGCCGTGAAACAGGTTGCGCTCCTCGGTGACGTAAGCCTCGATGTCGGCCGCGTCGGTGATCGCGTGGCGGTCGCCGACGATCTTGCGGAATTGTTCGATCAGCTCGGGCGCAAGCGGCGGGGTGGCGGATTTATTGACGTTCATGCTCTTGTCTCTTCTTCGCTCTTATCTCTTGCGCATGATCTTATCGGAAAACCGCTGCACACTTTTCCGGATCATGCGCTATCGGACGACCGCGGCCCGGCGCAGCCGGTCGTTGATGGCCTCGCCTAGTCCTTCTTCCGGCACCGCCATCACCGCGATCGCTCGCGGGCTCTTCGCATCGAGGGCGCGAAGATAGCCGAACAGATTGGTGGCGGCTTCATCGAGATCAGCCGCGGGCGACAAATTCATGACAGCGGCGGCGGCCTCCAGGCCCGGCAGGCGATCGGGGCCGAACGCCAGCAGCGCTTCGCCCGCGGCCACATCGCGCACATTGAGCCGCACGCTGGCGCGCGGCGCGTAATGCGAGGCCAGCATGCCCGGCGCCAGCGGCTGGCTGTCGTCGCTCTCGGCCTCTGCAGGCGGCCGCGCCAAGGCTGCGCCGAGTACGGCCTCGATCCGCTCGCGCGAGAGCCCGCCGGGGCGGAGCAGCATCGGGGCGTCGAAACAGCCGACAATGGTCGATTCGACGCCGACCGTAACAGGCCCGCCGTCCACGATCAGGTCGATCCGCCCGGCAAGGTCGCTCTCGACATGGGCTGCCAGCGTCGGCGAGACATGGCCGGAGATGTTGGCGGACGGCGCCATCACGGCCCCACCGAAGGCGTGCAGGATCGCCTCCGCCACCGGATGGGCTGGAATGCGGATCGCCACCGTGTCGAGCCCGGCGGTGGCAAGATCCGCCACCGGACAGTCGTCTGTCTTCGGCACCACCAGCGTCAGGGGCCCCGGCCAGAACGCCTCCGCAAGCCTCAACGCACGCGCGTCGAACCGCCCGATCCGCCGCGCGGCCGAGAGGTCGGCGACATGGGCGATCAGCGGATTGAAGGCCGGCCGCCCCTTGGCGGCGTAAAGATGGGCGATCGCGGTGGCATTGGCGGCGTCCGCGCCGAGCCCGTAGACCGTCTCGGTCGGAAACGCGACCAGCCCGCCGGTGGCCAAAATCCGGGCGGCAGCTTCCGCGCCGGCCTGGCCGGCCGGTAAAATCAGCGTTTCAAGACCCGTTTTCACAGGGACAAAATTCCTCATGCCGGCCGCTTGCGGTGCGTCAAACCCGACGCTATAAGCCGCCTTCTTGTCGGAGTGTGGCTCAGCCCGGTAGAGCACTGCGTTCGGGACGCAGGGGTCGCAGGTTCGAATCCTGCCACTCCGACCATTCTTCCAAAAGTCGACGTTTTCCAGAGGCTTGGCGGACCGGCCGCCAGCGCCTCGGGAGCGCCTTTTTGCAACGATTTTCGGAGCGGGTCCACGGCCGATTTGGCCGGGCAGGGGCATCTGCCGCGGCGGCATGGCTCTACATTCGCCGGCCGATGGTCCGATGCTGGAAAGTAGGTCAGTAGACTACCGCCGCGCCACCAGCACGCCCACCAGGAACGCCACCATCAGTGCCGGCAGTGGCGCCTCGCGCACCATGCCGCGAACGATGTCCGGCCAGTGCTGGTCCGGGACGAGGCTTGGAGACCTGACTTCAGCCATCGGTGTCATGCCCCAGTCGGAGGCAAGTTCGGCGATCTCGCTCGAGGCCAAACGCACGCCGTCGCGGACACGGAAGATGGCGGCGTCGGATCGCTCGCGCGGCGCGAGCGCCATCAGCGTCGCGACAGCAGTGCGCAACGTCATCTCACCAAAACCTTGCAGCCTCACCGACTCCTCGGGATCGGACGTCATGCAAAATCCCTCACAGCGCGAAGTGGTGCGCGATGGTGAATGCCGCCGTCGCGCACAGGACCAGCGTGGACACCGCGCCGGCCACCCCGCGCGCGAGATGGGCTCGCGTCAGGTGCCTGGTCATGATCTTGCTCCATGCTCTGCATGGCAATAGCGGCGAGGAAGGTTGGTTCCTCGCGCGTCGCTCGAATCGCCCGACGCTTTACTTCCGCAAGAGCTCGCTCAAGGCCGCCGTCGCCTCGGCGCAGCGGATGTCGTCGATCTCGCGCGACAGGCTGAGCGCGCTGGATCTCAGTTCTTCGAGCCTCCAGCTCGCCGGATGCTGGCTTTCGAGCTGACCGAGACGCTTGTTCAGGTCATCCAGTCTCGATTGGAGCTGCCCGATGCTGGCGGCCCCATTCACTTTCCAAACGCGCTGTGCACGCATCGTAGTTCCCCTGCTAGTCTCACGGCGTTGTGAGCGGGGTTCGTGGCTGGAATGGGAATTTCTTTTGTCCGGCTTCAGACGGTGGGGAACCGTTGCAAAAGGGCAACGCGGGTTCCCGCGCGTTGACGGGCGCGGACAGAGCTATCGCCCATCGCCCGCGCCCTTCTGTAGATGCCGTCGCGTTGCCTGGTCGGGCCCGGCACGATCCGCGTCAGGCGGCGCTCGGCCACCCGGTTGATCGCTTTTCAATGCGGCTTTCCAGGATCGCGATGCTCACCTGGAGATTGTCGCGCCGGGCTCTCAGGTTCTGCGCGAGCATCGGGTAGGCGAGATTGTTTGGATCGGAGATCCCGGCCCTCCGCTCTTCCTCCAGAATGTCGGCGTCGAGCATTTGCGTGCGCCAACGCAGATCGGAGATCAGGACGTGGAGCTGTGTCGGGATGGTCGCTTCGAAACGGGACGTCGATTGCATGGGATCGCCTCACTATGAAACAGACCCACTGCGGGTCTGAGGGATTGGCGGACGAGCAGCAAGGAGAGTGCCAGCGCGCCGGCTGAGGGCGAAGGCCTGCCGGGCGGCCGAAGCGGTGACACTCTCCCCTTCGTCATTCCGGGGCGATGCGCAGCATTGAGCTATGATGCGCAAATTGCGCATCTGAGAATCCATCGGGCCGCAGTTGCGCGGCGACATGGAATCTCAGATGCGCAATTGCGCATCATGGCTCGCCGCTTCGCCGCGCTCCGGAATGACGGTGTCATGCCCGCGTGTTTCGCTGTCAACCTACCAGCGTCAAAATATTCCACTTTACCGAAATTCGGAATTGGCGTATGTGTCGCCCATCCCGGCTCACCAAGAGGGGCGATCTTGTGTCGTCACTGTCGCGAGCCGGGTTGCGGTGGACGCGGCAGCGTCGGGCGCGAGAAGTGCGGGCAGGGCGGATTGCTCTCCGTGAGCCCAAGACTTCGTGCCGGATGAGCGGCGCTGTCAGGTTCGTCTCGTCTGTAAGTTTCCGGCTCCGTCGACAGGGCTGGAAAAACTGCGGCGAAATGGCGAGCCGTGCGTACGGCAAAACCGTGTGGGCTTGGAAGCAAGCGCGTTTTTCAGGCTGGGGAAGATGCAAGAAAGCCTTATAAAATGGGCATTTTTGCTATTTATACCAACGGGCCCTTAGCCTCGGTAAAAGCGGCCTAGCCCCGATTTAGCCCCGACTCAGCTGCGGCGGCCTATGAGCGCCTATAAGCAGGTAAATATTTTCTCGGATGAGCCTTCCTGAGCCGATCTGAGCCGCTCTGAGCGGGTCTCTCATTTGCAGCATGCCGCTGCTAGTGAGATATTTGCGCGAAGTATTGAAAGCAGGGAGCTGGTCGCATGGCTCGATCACGCAGGAGCCCGAAGAAAAATCCGGTCCCCCGGCTGTCGTGGACCGCCCGCGAACTTTGTGCCTCGGTCGGTATCAGCATCGCCACTTACAAGCGGCTCAAGGCCGCAGGAAGGGGTCCGAAAGAGCTGCGCCTCTCGCCAAAGGTGATCCGCATTGCGCCAGCCGAAGCCGAGAAATGGCTGCGGACGCTTGCGGCTGCAAACCGCTCCGATCCGGACGCGGCCTGACCAAGACCCCCTAGGACCACGGCCCTGGGCAGAACTTAAACCGCGAGGGCAAGCCGAACTTCAACGGACTTGCCCCGACCTCATCACTCATCACCGCTCCAAACAGAAAAAGCCCCGGAGGTGTGCCCGGAGGTTCTCGGGGCTTGACTCCGGGGCGGTTTGAACATTTCCGACCGGGCAACAGCCGGCGAACATCAGCACCTCGCCATATGCGCCCGATCTCGGAAATCCTCAAGAGGGAAAGAGGACGGGCACCATGACTGACTATTCTGAAACCTGTTCCAAAAAAGGTCGTGGTATGGCGCAGCGGTCCCTCGATCTGATCGAGGCGATGCGCGCTATTACGGAGGCCGCGCAACCGATTACCGGACGCGGCGTCGGTTACAAGCTGTTCACTCAAGGCCTCATCGCATCGATGGCGAGATCGGAGATGCAGCGCGTCTATCGCCTTCTGAAGGAGGCGCGCGAGCAGGACATCATTCCGTGGGAGTGGATTGTCGATGAAACTCGCGCCATCGAGCGTGTGTCAACATGGGCCAACCCCGCCGAGTACGCCCGCTGTGTGGCTCAATCCTATCGCCGCGACTTCTGGGACCAACAGCCCTATCGGGTCCAAGTCTGGTCGGAAAAGGGCACCGTACGCGGCGTGCTCGGCCCTGTGCTCGATAATTATGCGATCGGCTTCCTTCCGGTGCATGGATTCAGCAGCGCCACAACGGCCCACGACATTGCCGAGGATGACGACGGTCGCGATCTAATCGTACTCTACGTCGGCGACTTCGACCCGAGCGGGATGTTCATGTCCGAGGAGGACCTGCCGGCGCGATTCGCTAAGTATCACGGCGATCACATCAAGCTGAAGCGGATTGCCCTCACCATCGAACAACTGGAGGGGCTGCCCTCGTTCCCGGCAGCCGATAAGACGAAAGACCCTCGCTACAGATGGTTCGTCGCCAACCATGGGCGACATTGCTGGGAACTCGACGCCATGGATCCGAACGATCTCCGCGATTGCGTCGAACAGGAAATCAAGAAGTTGATCGAGCCCGTCGCTTGGCAACGTTGCGAGGTCGTCAACAAGGCCGAGCTGGAGTCGCTGAGGTCCATTCTCGCAAAGTGGCATGCGCCATGACCGATCTCGCGACATTGATGCAACCTGTCGCCGAGATGCTGCTCGGCGAGCCGAACCCAGGGCTGTCGAGCAAGACCGAGCTGCGCTACGGGAACCACGGCTCACTCAGCGTCGATATTAAGGGCGGTCGATGGTTTGACCACGAGCGCGGCTGCGGCGGCGGCGTTATAGCGTTGATCGAAGATCGGACTGGTCGCAGGGGCACCGAGTGGCTCGCCGAGCACGGTCTTGAGATCGAGCGCGCACGATCCGCTCCGCGCAGGGCCAAGCGCAAGACGCAGCTCGGCAAGATAGTCGCGACCTACGATTATGTCGATGAGCATGGCGCGCTGCTGTTTCAGGTCTGCCGGTTCGAGCCGAAGGATTTTCGGCAGCGCAAGCCCGATCCGAGCAAGCCAACCGGCTGGAGCTGGTCGGTCAGGGGGGTGCCTCAGGTTCCGTACAAGCTGCCCGAGCTGCTGGAGGCCCTCGCGCTCGACAAGATGATCTGCATCGTTGAGGGCGAAAAAGATTGTAATGCTCTCTGGAAATGCGGCGTGCCTGCGACCTGCAGTGCCGGCGGCTGCGGCAAATGGCACCGGGACCTCGATGATTTTTTCGGAAGCGCTGACGTGGTCATCATCGCTGACAACGACCCGCAGGCACGCGATCAACAGACGGATGCGCTGCGCTATCGCGCGGACGGCTCGCCGATCTTTCCCGGACAGGACCACGCCATCGATATCGCGCGGCATCTGACCGGCATTGCTGCGCGCGTGCGTGTCATCGATCTCGGCAAGATGTGGAAGCAATGCCCGCCGAAGGGCGACATTTCCGACTACCTCCACTGCCACAGCCGCGAACAACTCGATGCGCTGATCGCGCAATCGCAGGACTATCGGCCTGACAATTACAAGTCGCACAGCTCGCCCTCGATTGCTAAAGCCGGAGGATGGCTCAACGATGTCCATAAAACGGACACCGGCAAACCACTGTCGATCCTCGCAAACGTGATGATGGCTCTGCGCGACGACGTAGCCCTTGCCGCCCTTTTTGCGCGGGATGAAATGTTTTGCGGTGCTTTCCTGATGCACCCGATACCGCAGGTTGACGATGTAGAAGCGTTTACGCCGCGTCCGGTCTCGGATGACGACATCACGGCGCTGCAGGAATGGTTGCAAAATGCCGGACTGAAAAGAGTGGCCAAGGATACCGTGCATCAAGCGGTAAGCCTGCGCGCACGCGAGCTCGCTTTTCATCCGGTGCTCGATTATCTCGAAGGGTTGGCATGGGACGGCACCGCCCGCCTTAAAGGGTGGCTCACGACCTACGTCGGTGCCGATTCAACGCCGTACGCGCAGGGCATCGGTGACAGGTTCCTGATCTCGATGGTGGCGCGCATCTACGAGCCCGGATGCAAGGCCGATCACATGCTGGTGCTTGAAGGGGCGCAGGGCGAATTGAAATCCACGCTGTGTAGCGTGCTTGCAGATCGATGGTTCTCCGATGCGTTGCCCGATATCAAACACAAGGATGCGCAGCAACATCTGCGTGGCAAGTGGCTGATCGAGGTCGCGGAAATGCACGCGATGGACAAGGCCGAGACGACCCTGCTCAAGAGTTTCATCTCCCGTACCGTTGAGCGTTATCGCCCGAGTTACGGCAGGCTGGAGGTAGTCGAGCCACGCCAGTGCATTTTTATCGGCACCACCAATAAGGACGTTTATCTGCGTGATGAAACCGGAGGACGGCGGTTCTGGCCGATCAAGTGCGGCACGATCGACATCGATGCGCTGGTGCGTGACCGTGATCAACTGCTGGCCGAAGCCGTGACGCTCTACAAGAATGGCACACCGTGGTGGCCAGACAAAGAATTCGAGCGGCAGCACATCATGCCTGAGCAGGAAGCCCGTTATGAAGTTGACGCGTGGGAGGACCTGATCGGCGACTACCTGTCGGACAAGAGGCAGACGACCGTGGTGCAGATCGCCTGTGCCGTACTCGGCTATGAAGGCGAACGTCCCCGCTTCGCGGTGCCCGGTGATCCGCAACTTGCGCGGGGCACAGCAATCAACCAGCTCAGCAAATCCAACCAACAACGCATCGCCGCGATTCTGACAAAGCTCGGGTGGGAGCGAAGCAAACGGGAGCCCGGCACTGGTCGCCAGCTTTGGAAGCCAAACGCTGCTCACGGCTCACCCCCAGCTACATCAATGGCTTAGCAACTCGGTGTGAGCAGTGTGAGCAAGTTTCCATAGAAGGACTACAAACGAAAATGGGGCCTGAAATGGTGGGATGCTCACAATGCTCACACGCTCACACTCGGCTCATGTAGCAAACGCATAACGAGCACGGTGCCAGCCCTCCACGCGAAGGCCCCGGCTTTTTTGCAAGAACGAAACCCAGCACGCGAAGGAGAATGACCATGGCTGCAAGTAAGACGAACACTCCGCGTTCAGTCGTACCGACAGAGAGGCTGAGCCCGCCTGAAGATGAAGAGGCGTCTACCATCGGAATGATCGCAACGCCGCTGGCTTAGTCGCAACGGACGCCCGGACCTTGAGGCTTGGGAGACAGAGAGGAGAAGACAATGAACGGAATGCTTTACGAGAACGCCGAGACATATAGCGATTTAACGCCCATTCCGGCGTCCGGACCGATCAAGTTCGTTCTGGTTCCATACAATCCGAACAACTATGGAATTAGAGCACTAAGTGGTTGGCTTTGTCATACTTGCGGCAACTGTGACAGCGCTATTGCGCTGCTGGCGGAAGACCCCACTGGCCGCTTAAACGATATCGATGAGTTAGTCGCCGCTGACCATCTCCGCGTCTGCGCGGCGTGCCTCCAATACGGTGATATTGACGGCATCCTAGAGCGGCGCGCAGCCATATTGGAGCGTAGTGCACAGCGCACCCGCGCGCTGATCGGTCGGCTGGAGGTGCCGGGTTTCGAGGCATGGCAAGAGGCAACAGACCGCGAAGCATCGCACGAGTTTTGGTCCGGCCTCGATGCGGCGTTGGCGAGCGCCGCCGGCTCGGCGCCGGCTGCCATGACACAGTACCTGCACGATTGGAGCTATCTGTGGCCGAAGATCGAATCCGAAATCGCGTGTGATCCTGACAAGCATGCAAAGCTATTGCGCGCCTTTGCGATCAGAAGCGAAAGGGCGCGAGGTACGCCCAACCCGCTCAAAGACCCTGATCCCGTTTTCTTTTAGAGGGTCTGCCGATTCCTTGGAAACAACGGGGCTGTGCTAACTCGCTTCGGAATGGAATTGCTCAAACAACCAGCGGAGTTCCAAGGGCGGCCCTTCAGTGCCGTCACTCATGATTGGTGTTGCGAGATAAGCAGCGGGCTCGATCTTCCAGCCGCGGATCATTGCACCCGCGGGCCCGCGTTCACCGCGCTCGCCCTTGGGACCCGTTTGCCCGCGCTTGCCTTGCCCGCACAGGAGCTGCCAATCGTCTCCAGGCGGTGGGCTGGACGTGCTTCGTCGCGCGACAAACGATGCGGAGTTGACAATGCAAACATCCAATTGGGTGTAGCGCTCGCCCGGTCGATAAGTTCCTCGTATCCGGAGCGAGCGACCGTCGAGCCCGCCGGCAGCCACCAATTGCCAAGCTTCGTCGCCGTCAGACGGCGGGCGGGCGGTATCTACACGGCACTGCCAGGTCGAACCGAGATGGTGGATTAATTCGCCTGCGTAACAGATCTTTCCATCTTCAAAGTCACGAATTGCGGGACCATGCTTGTCATCCAGCAGCTTGCGGATTTGACCAAGCCTCTCGTCGATCTTCCGTTCCAAACAGAGCAGAAGATCGATGGAAGCCGCGCGCGCGTCCGCAATCGCCGCCACGGATTCCGCCTTGGCCGTTTGTGAGGCGTCTTTGCAACGAAGCACGGCTTCCGAAACATCCGCCATCATCTCGACGAGGCTGCCTTTCCAAAGTTCAAGCAGATAGTCCTGGTCGCTCCGGCTCGGCACGACATCGCGTTGAGCAATCGTCATCATAGCCTCCTGTCCGCATCTGTGACATTATACCATGATCCCGTGCGCGGAGCTGCACCGATGAGTGAACCTCTCGACACCTTGAGCTTAATCGCTAGGATCGCGGGCAAGGCCATTGAGAGAGCGCGCGAACAACGGCGTGAAACTAGCATCACTCAGGACAGTGAACGCACGGCGGCCCTGCTTCTAGATTTAACCATTATTAAGCGGCTCGCGCGCGGGGCTCTTCCAGAATCCGAACTAGTCGCGTTGCCGCCTGAAGAAAATGCGGAACTGGTCAAGCGGCTCGCGGAAGAAATCCGGGAAGCGGCGGATGACTGTCAGCGCAAGACGCGTGTTATTCATTAGGCCTCTGAGACGGTTCTTTCACCAACGTATTTCTTTGGCACGTTTCAGACATGCCGAATCGCCAGGCGAGGTTCCCGCTATTTGAGAGATAAGCAAGACACGGCCCTAGCGTGACTCGAAGTCCGAATGTGATCCCAAACAGACATCCGCTATTTTCGTAGTTCGATCCCTCTTACATCATCCGACCTGACTTGTGAGTCCCTTGCCCGGTTCGAAATTCCGGCTACAACTAATGGGTAGTGCTCTCCAAAAAGAGATTCCCGGCGGGACGCCTTGAAAGACACTCTTTATCAGAAACCAGCCTCCACCGAACTGACCGGCGGTGCAGGCTTCACGTACGAAGACACGGTCGTCGCCTATTACCTAGCACATTTGCTACGGCATGAGCGCGCGGCTGGTCAGCCCGGAATCGTCATCAGCGTTGCAGTTCAACGGCAAGGTCACGGCCATCCATTGGATGACGTCATCGTCGGACTCGATGATGGAGGGGTCAAGAAGTCACTCGATCTTCAAGTTAAACGATCCGTCTCTATCAGTGCCGCTGACAAGCAATTCAAGGAAATCGTCGCCGCTGCCGTGAAGACGCAAGGGGCTGGCAGCTTCGTTAAAGATACCGACGCGACTGGATTTGTCGTCGAGCACGTCACGGATACAACATTCCGAAGCCTTTCGCGGCTGATCAGCAAAGCGAAGGCGAGTCCGGATGCCAAAGACTTCGGTGAATACTTCGCGCCGACAGGCACGGCGGGAGCGGACGATAGGAAGTTGCGAGAAGGCTTGCTGGCTCTCACCGGCGCATCAAATTTGAATGAGGAAGTCAGGTTCTATCGAAGTTTTGCCGCGCTCCATTTGGCCGGCCTGGAAGAGGGCGGCGCACTTCGCGCCGAGATCGTTAATCGCCTGCAAGAGCTTGTCGCGGACAATGTGGACGGTCAGGCCACACTCCTTTTTGCCCGACTGTGCCGTATCGCGCGCGAGGGCGCAGCGAACGCAGCCAAATGGACACGTTCATCCTTACTCGCTCAACTGCAAGGCTCGGTGCGCCTCAAAGTTACACCGAGCTTCATTGATGACATCAATCGGTTGAACGCCGCATCGCTCGATGCGCTCAACGATGTTTCTGAAGCTGTCGACGATTTCCATGTCCCGCGCGACGGTTTGCAGGCGGAAGTCGCACAGGCGCTCCAGAACCATCGCGTTGTTTCCATCGGTGGACTTCCGGGATGCGGCAAGTCAGCGGTGCTAAAGCACTTTGCTGCCGACGCAGCGAAGTCGGGACCGATTCTCTTTCTCAAGAACGACCGATTGCAGGGGACTAGTTGGACGACGTTTGCGACAGCACTCGGTCTTCGCCACAGCCATACACCCGATGTTCTCGCTGAACTCGGTGCGTCAGGTACGCCCGTCCTGTTCATCGATGGGATCGACCGTATCCGGCCTGATCAACAACACATCATAACCGATCTTATCCGCGCTATTGAGTCCTCCCCCAGTCTCCATTACTGGAAAGTCATCGCCACCTCGCGCGACCAAGGTCTCGAAGCCTACCGGGCTTGGTTTCCTCAGACGTTTTATTCAGAAAAGGGTATGGGTAGCGTTTCTGTGAACGGGTTTTCGGAAGAGGAGGCAGAGCTTCTTGCCAAATCAAAGCCTGACCTCCGCACTCTTCTTTTTAGTCCCAGCTCAGCTGTGGAGCAAATCGCACGCCGCCCATTTTTTGCGGCAGCGCTCGCGCAAGCCCTACCGGAAGACGCCCAGCCGCAAAACGAAGTCGATTTGATTAATGCCTGGTGGCTGCGCGCCGGGCATGACGCGATGCCAGAAACGGTGCCGCAACGTCAGCGCGCGCTTGTCGATCTCGCTGAACAAGGGGTACGCAATCTCGGCAAAGGAATATCGGTCCGAGACCTCAAGCCGGAGACAATTGAACATCTGGTTTCGCTTCAGGCCGACCACATTCTGCGTAACGAGCGCGGCGGCGCGATGGTGTCCTTTACCCACGACATATTCTTTGAATGGGTCTTCTTCCGTTTGCTCATCGAATTGGGCGACGAATGGCCGTCAGCGCTTACCGCCGCAGGCGAGCCACCTTTGCTTGGTCGCGTGGTGGGTTTGCTCGCGCAAGACGCGCTTACCGAAAAAGGTCGATGGACAGTAGGTTACGCCAAGCTTAAGAGCTCTACTCTTCGTGCCCAATGGCGGCGCGAATGGCTTACAGCCCCGCCGTTTACGAATGCGTTTGAGAGTGCGATTGACGAGTTTACGCAAGGCGTCGAGGCAAACGACTTCGTCCTATGCGGAAAATTGCTGGTGTGGTTTCAGGCGCAGCATACCGTACCAAGCCCCATCATCATGCGTAGGGCTATCGAGATCGGTGGCATGGACCCCGTTCGCATGGCCGACCTCCTCGGATGGCCTTCCGACGGAGTGGCATGGGGACGCCTGATTGACTGGATCATCGCGCGCCAGCAGACGCTCCCGGCACGTCTTGTTCCGCAGGCACTCGAGGTCTTTAGCGTGTGGCAGAACGCTCTCGCAGATTTCAAGAACAAACGTTCGAGAAATATTCTGGCCACATGCAGTGCGTGGTTGATCGATCTCGAAGTCGAAATGTACGCCGACGATTATACGCAAGCGCGCGGAAAATGGGACGTACTCGGCCACGAAGCGCAGAAAAGTCTTGCGACGGGATTGCGAAGCCTCATTCTCCGCTCAGCCCGTGGTTATCCCGAATTTGCGGTGGCCGTCTTTGAACGCGCTACTGGTAAAAAGCAGATGCTGCGCTCAGCGTTCGACGATCTCATGGGCTTCGCGCCGATCATGGCGGAGGTTGCACCGGAAGCCGTTGAACGCGTCGCCGAAGCAAAGCTTATAACAGAGTTGCCGCAGGATACCCATGACCGCCTCCGTCGAGAAGACGCGGAACAAGCTAAATGGCGAGAGAATATCAGGGCGATCCCAGAGGAGAAACGCACTCGCGAACAAAACATGGCACTTTCGTCCCCGCACTTTCCGACAAGCTATTCCGATTTCAGACGGGACGATATCGGCCTCGAATCCCATAACCACTACTTCCACCCTCCGTCAGCGCTGCACGAGCCGTTCGCCAGCCTACTTGCGAATAACCCCAGCGTTGGACTTCGCCTCATCACCAAGCTTACAAACCGTGCGATAACCGGTTGGCGTCAAATCAATAAATTTCGTCGCCGCGAAAGCGGCACCCCGATCCCCGTTGTCTTAGAGTTTCCGTGGGGCCGGCAGGAGTTCTGGGGAGATTGGCACGTCTTTGGTTGGGGTCTTGGAATGTTGGGCTCCCAACTGCTCCAGTGCGCCTATCTTTCACTCGCTTATTGGGCATTTAAGGAGGTCGAGAAAGGCCGTTCCACGAGCGCCGTGATCAAGCAAATCCTCGACGGCAGCGAATGCTACGCATCGCTGGGGCTTTGCCTGCGCCTCGCCATTGAGACGTTCGAGGTCTCGGAAACCACGTTGCCCATTGTAACGTGCCAGCGCCTCTGGGAACATGATTTCGCACGCCTAATCCACGAGCCGCAGAAGGACATCGACCTATTCGGATTCGGTTTCCTCACGCAATTGAAAGGCGAGAAAGCCAAGGCGAAGGCATTTCTCGAGAGCCGGGAATACCGTAAACACGATGTACGCGAGCTCGCGATGCGTTTTGCCGTCAGCAGCGACGCAAGCTTGCGCGATCGTTTCAAGATGGCGCTTGAGGCGTTTCCCGAAAACCTTCCGTACATCGTCGAAGAAGAACGTGAAAGCCCGGAAATAACGAAGGAGTTGAAGGAGAAGGCGGAGCTCTGGTCCGGTCTCGGCAATATCGAGAATTATCGGCGGTATGAAACGAAAGACGCTCAAATCGCCATTGGCTATGAACCACCAAAGCCACCAGCCGAGGCGACGCAGGAACGAGCCGCTAAGGCCGCGGAGTCTTTGCACCAGCAGAGCGTACTTGCTTGGGCTCTTAGATCCTTGAATGAGGGTAAGCCCGCCGAGGGATGGACTTTGGTGAATGCCATAGCCTTTGCCAAAGAGCACGACCTCGACGATTTGTTCAATGAACGCGCCGATGTCGGACCCCACGCGATCCAGAGCGGCGTGTCCGCTATCGCCGCGAGCGTTATCCGATTTGGCGAAAGCGGTTCACCGGATCGGCCATGGGCGTGGAACGTTATGGAACGCGTTCTGAAAATGCGGGAGCCCAGCGATTTCCATGGGTCGAAAATTCCGTGGCATCCCTCCTTCCACCTCATTGCCGCGCTGTTCCATGACCGAAAGAGCGGTGCACCTCGTTCGGACTCTTCTGCTTGCCTGATCCACCTTGCGAGCCATCCGAACGAAGATGTGCAGATCATGGCCTTCAAGGCCCTCTTCTTGGACCCGGACCCGCATGTGCAGTGGGTTGCCGCGCACTTCGCATTTGATCTCGCGCACTACATCGATCAAATCCGGGATGAGGAGACCTTCGAGCGCGACGACACAGCAGCTCGAAGTGCGCGCGCTGCAGCTCTCACGAAGGCATTGCAAGGCCTCGGTGCCGATACAGAGGTGAGTTTTGCGCCTCTGCCACCTGCGTGGGTGAGGGCATCCAAGCGGAACAGACGTGCGCAGGATTATTGGACCGACCCCGAATGCTCTTTCGACGGTCAATACGCAGCCAAGCTCTTCGTGCACTTTCCGCTTGAACAGTGGTGCCGGTCAGATGTTTACCGCCCGAAAATCCAGTCGCTTCTTGCCGATCTCGCCCGCTGGACTGCCGAGCGGTTGATGCCGCCGTGGGATGATAAAAAGACGCGCCAGGATAAAGAGACGAATCTTTTCGAATGGGACCGAACCTTAGGAACAATGCTTGCCCGTGCCTTGCCGTTTTATGATCTGGCATGGATTCGCAACAGTTTCTTCAAGCCGTTCTCCCCAGACGACGAGGAAGCTTTGCGCGTACTTGCGCAATTCGCGGAGAGCATCGTCACCCGCCATGTTTTCGATGCCAAAGACGTCCCCGAGAATGCGCTGCTAATTCTCGACGACTGTGTGCAACGGGTCATCAACGACAAAGTATTTGTGCCGGGCGGTTATCGCGCGGGCGAAGTCCACGGTCACGATATGCCCGAGCTCATCAAAGCGCTTCTGTTTGTGAACGTCGACGCTGAATGTCCGGGGGCTGCGCGGTTCGTCAATGGCGATTGGAGTAGTATCGCGATCATCATGCCTCTCGTGACGAAGCTCGTTAAAGCGACCGGATGGTCAACGTACGTCATGACAAACTTTTTGACCTTGTGCGAGCGTGCCGCGGCCTCTTACCCGATCGATCCATTTATAGAACAGGCTACCGCGGCATTAAACTCCATCGAGTACGCAAAAGGAAATTGGGTGGGAACATCGTTGCCCGCACGGCTTGCAGCCATTATCCATCGCCTAGCCGAAGCAAATTACCCCCTTGAAGTTACTCGCGCACGGGGGTTGCTGAATCTTCTCGACGCATTGATAGACCTTGGAGACCGGCGCAGCGCGGCGCTCGAACAGGATGAGGCGTTTCGTCGTGTTCAGGGCTTAGTTGCTTGATAGATTGGAGCCTTTCTCGGCATCGCCTGCCTTTGGCATCGACAGGCAGGCGGAACGGGCGAGATGCTTGCTTCAGAGCTGGCCCCGCAAATTCGGACAGTAGCTTGAGTGGATTTTCTGCCTGACAGCGGCGAGGATTCTTGCTGCGAATCAGGAGCGAAGATGACGAAGAAGAGCCGCCG
>NZ_JASAUS010000151.1:0-17357 GCF_029953005.1 Bradyrhizobium sp. Mp27
ACGCCCTCCCGACGCAACGACAAAACCGTAAAGCCCCGCGTTCAGCATAACCCGGCAGGAATCCACTTAAATCCAGCGGGGCGCTGTCCAAACAACCGGGGCCAGCTCTAATCTTCCGAAGAACGGTTCAGCATTAGATAGCTGCGTTGACTAGGAGCGTGAGGTGGTCTTGACTGCCGACTTCGACCGACTTGAGATCAAACGACGTCGGTAGTAGCCACGCCGTTGTACATCCTGATGAATGACATCGCTCACCGAACGAACCGCCCGCTTCTTTCGTTTCCAATTCCCGCCCAATTCCGCGGGGATCGCAAAGCCTCTCGGCACGACCAAAAGATCGTTTCTTTGGTTCAAATAGATATCGAACATGTGGTGGCTCTTTTTTGCACAAGCGTAGATCGGCTGTCATCGAAGCAACAGTTGCCTTTAAGTCACTGGACGATCAAATGACATTCAAAAGCTCCCGTCCTGATACGGGAAGACGGTCACGTGCACAATGGTGCCGCCAGATGTGAGCGTGTGCACGTCCCGACTTACGGCGCACGGAGAGGGCACCCGACAATGTCCACTTCAAACGAGGCGGAGAGTCTATCTAGGTGGCCACTCCGAGCGGATCTTAAGATTGCCATAAAAGAATAGATCGAAAGAGAGTTCGCGATCGTGAGCCGCATAATTGGTGGCCGTACCCGCTACGACTTCCTTTAATTTCGACCACTCATCGTACGAATTCAAGGTCACGCTTACCTCCTAGCAGCGAGATCGTCTGTTCTCTACCCACTGGGATGATCCCGCTTTGGCCGGCTGGTCAGATGCGCTCTACACCATTGCCGGATAGGTGCTCTACACCACGAATTCAACCTATCTGCCCTGAGGTTCGCCACGGCGGATAACGTATTTGCCGTCCCTTCGGGATTCCATATACGGCTGCCGGCGGCGTAGCGCAAATTGTACAATTGGAACGTTTGCCACAGTAAGGCTACCGCACGGAGTGGCAGCGGGCGGAAGTAAGGCTGATCCGGAGCACCGCTGCCAAGGTTCGAAGTGGACGCCGGTCACTGTAAAAGGGCAAAGTCTCGTCCGATCGAAACGCGGACGCCGGACACAATGTCGTAGGCATGCTCGACGAACACGTCGTCGCGCCCGACGCCATAGCCGCCCATGCAGATGAATGCCATGACTGGCGAGGACGCCGGTGAATGTCACGGGCGTGAACTGAGAGCATTGGCCGGTGTTGAAGACCTTAAACTTCCGTGGGGGAAAGTGCGACGCCCTTGCTAACTCAGGAGAGCTCGTCCTCACGGAATGCTCGAAAGGCGATGTGGACGGATTGGCTCATGCAGGCGGTGTTCGAAGCTCCAAAACATCGGCGAAGATTGTCCAATCGCGGACTCGCCTTTGCCGGCAGAAATCGGTCTCCGCCTGCTGAGCTGCAGCACTCAGCGAGGCGGCATCGACCTTAAATGCTGCCTGGCACGCACGATGCTCGCCGCCGGCATCGTCGCAAACGATCTTCATAAACCGGACGCTAAATGAAGGCATGCCCCTCTCTTCGTGTGGTTTGCTTATCCACTATTCTGCCATTCGCGCGGGGAGTATTTGATTTGCCTCAAGGAGCATCCCAAGAGGTCTGTCCGATCCTCCGAAGATAGGCCGAAAGTCCGCCGTGAACTTTACGAGCTGTCCGCGATAGTCTTGTGAACGACTGCCGCAAGTGCAGGCTTATCGCGGGCTGATTTCTGCCATGCGCCGGCGGGCTACGCGCGCAAGCGATCGCTGGGCAATGACGCCGAGAACCCCGAACTTGCATCGGCGGTCCACCTGAAGACGCGATTGCAGAAGCCGATCATTACACTTGTCCTAGCCCACGTTTCGATAAGCCCGGTCCAGGACTTCAGCGCCAGAGCTTAAGGTCAGGATCAGCGCCGGCAAGGCTACCGAATGAAAGGCGAAGCATCAATGACCATCCGCGTGCACGGAGCAATGGCGAAAATGTTGTCTTAGCCATGGGCGTGAGTTGCGCCTCAAATCAAGGCGCTGGTCTGTTGCAGAGAACGCGAGGCGCTCGCTGAAGCGCGAGTTCGGAGCATGTCGACAGGCGTCTGCGGCTGGTAGCGGTCACGAGCCACCGATCCCGGACGCGCACAACTTTTTGACAAGCATCAATGCTGCAGCGGCTGCCTCTGATAGAAGTGGTCTTCTAGTAAGGTCAGACGCACGGCAGACAGAAATGCTTGACGCCCATGATGCTTTCATGCCCGGGTACCCGCGGCCGTTCCTAGGACTGCTGCCAGACGCAGCCGCAGCCGCGCGGCGAGCCAATGACCGGCCACATGATAAATTGCGCCGACTTGCGATGGCATCTACTTTATCGGCCTGCGGGACGGCCCTGCTATGCGCTCAGAGCGAAGCTACGCCCATCTAAATGCGCGCGTGAGGAAGGCCACCCACACACAACCAACACGATGACGCCGGAGGACAAGGAGATGTGTCTCACCAACAAAGGACGTGACATGACAGACGGCCGGACCATTTACCCTGCCCGGGCCGGATTACTGGAGCTGCAGTCCAGTAAAACTGGTGCAGCACATCTACAAATATCAATGGCCGAGGCCTTGAGCTGATCCAAATCAATTCGACAAAAGCTCAGATGTCGTTTCCTGGCGCAGATCCAAATATTTCAGTTCGCGAGCGGATCATGTTCCGTCACAACAGCGCAAAGCCGATATCCCTCCGCCGCGGCTGACGCGATCGAGACGCGGGTCGTCCGAACGATATCGGCGTCGGCCTGTCCGCGCAGAACCCAAGCGATGTGCGCAGTGTTAACAAGGTATCTGAATTTGTCACCCCGCAGCTATGAACACCGGCCAGGATCTAATGATCTGACATGGGAGCAGCTTGGAAAGGCGCCGCCCTTCGATCAGGATCTGGAGATTGCCGTGATCGAGGGTAATTCAATTCACCGGGTGGTCTTTCCTTGCCGCCGGATCTTCGGCGGATGGATCAACGCGAATACCGGAGAGCAAATCGCGGTGCGGCCGACGCATTGGCGTATGTGGCCCGGATAGCGCCGTTATCCCAAATGGATTGGTGTGAGTTGGGGTACGGACTGCCTTCGCCGTCCTCTCTTCTGAAACTATCTCGTGGATCGAATGAGGGAGCCTGACGGCATCTCCGAGCGGACCGAATCCGCGCCGAGTGCCTTGCGGTGTCCGTCAAGCATTAGTTTTCTCATTGCTGTCGCGGCCGTTGCCAACGTGCCCATGAGCGACAAATCTCGGCGTAAATTTCCAAATCTCAACCTATACGGCCGCGTACCACGGCATGATTAGCTGCAATACACTTCTGCTTATATGGGTTGCAGATTTTCGGCGAATGTTGTCGCCGTGATCGAGCAGCCGGCAATTCTACCCCGGCCAACGAAACTAGCGCAACGCGTCACCGTCTTTTCTCCGAGACCGTACCTTCCCCGGTCCACGAAGTGGACCGGGCATCATGTCGGCGGCAATGGTAGCCTCGATATTGTGGAAAGCGCAAATCACCACAACCGAATTAGCTTTGTTGAGAACAGACCGGAGCTCGGGATCAACCGATTTGCGGATCGGATGCAGCGCGCAGTTCGCGCGCGGCAGCGACCATGTTGGTGAGCGCCGGCCGAACCTCCTCCCATTTGCGCGTTTTTAGGCCGCAGTCCGGATTGACCCAAAGCTGCGAATCCTGCAAACGCGTCCGAGCTAGCACCATCAGCTCCTTCATTTCGCCCGTCTCGGGGACGCGTGGAGAGTGAATGTCGTACACGCCCGGTCCGATTTGATTTGGATATTCGTACTTCCTGAACGCATCCAGTAGCTCCATTTTCGATCGCGACGTCTCGATTGAAATGACATCCGCATCCATTGCAGCGATCGCACCGATGATGTCGTTAAACTCTGAGTAGCACATATGTGTATGGATTTGCGTTTGATCGGTAACGCCCGATGAGCAGAGGCGGAAGCAATCTCCGGCCCAATCGAGATATGCCTTCCAGTCCGACCGGCGCAATGGCAATCCTTCGCGGAGTGCAGCTTCGTCGATCTGTATTATGGCTGCACCGGCATTCTCGAGATCGCGGACTTCATCGCGCATCGCGAGCGCAAGCTGACGGCAGACCTCGCTTCTAGGAATATCATCGCGAACAAACGACCAGTTCAGGATCGTCACCGGTCCGGTCAACATCGCCTTCATCGGCTTACCAGTTAGTGATTGCGCGTAGCGCCACCATTCCACGGTGATCGGCTTCGGCCGCACTACATCGCCAAACAGGATCGGGGGCCTAACGCAGCGCGAACCATAGGACTGAACCCATCCGTTCCTTGTAAATGCGAAGCCGGCGAGTTGCTCGCTGAAGTACTGCACCATGTCATTACGCTCGAATTCGCCATGCACGAGGACGTCAAGACCGATGTCCTCCTGCCAACGTACGGCGCGGGCTATCTCCTCTTTGAGGAACCTGTCGTATTGCTCCTCGCTCATCGCACCTCGCGCATGCGCCGCGCGAGCATTTCGCACCGCTGCGGTCTGCGGAAACGATCCTATCGTCGTGGTAGGAAAAGCCGGCAGTCCAAAGCGTTCCCTTTGGATCTCGGAACGACGGGCAAACGGGGTGGCGCGCTGGCGCATCGTCTGATCGATCGCCCTCATTCGGACAGCGACGTTGGCATTATGGATCTTCGGCGAGGTCCGGCGGGCAGTCGCGGCGCATTCCGACTCGGCAAGAGCTAGCCCAACATTCTGGTCGCCTGCGAGTACCCGCGCCAGGATCGCAAGCTCACGCATCTTCTGAACCGAGAAAGCAAGCCAGCTCTTGACGTCGGACGCGAGCCCGGTCTCGAGTTCAACATCGACCGGCACGTGAAGCAGCGAGCAGGACGGAGCGAGCTGTACACGGTGCCTGCCAAGCTTCGCAATCGAGGGCTTCAGCCGCTGACGGAGCGACGGCAAGTTCGACCGCCACACATTGCGGCCGTCGATGACACCGAGCGACATGACGAGATCACTTCGGCCGTCAGCAATGATCTGATCCAATAGTTCTGGCGCTCGAACCAAATCGACGTGCAGACCGGAAATTGGCAGGCTCAAGGCAGTATCCAGATTGTCGCCTAGGGCGCCGAAATAGCTCGCAAGCATGATCTTGATAGCGGGTCCCTCCTTTGCGAACCGGTTATAGGCGTGCAGCAACGATTGTCGCGCCGCCTCATCCAGATCAAGGACCAGGCAGGGCTCATCAAACTGAACCCAACTTGCCCCTCGTTTGGCTAATTCATGCAGAAGGTCGATATAGACAGGTATCAGATCATCGAGGAGAGAGAGGGGCTGGAACGCGCTATCGGTACTCTTGCCGAGCTTTAAAAATGTGACCGGCCCGATCAGGACAGGGCGGGTCTGAAAGCCAAGAGCCCTGGCTTCCTCATACTCTTCGACGGGTTTGCGAGAGCACAGTCTGAACGCCTGTCCCCGGTAAAACTCGGGAACCATGTAGTGGTAGTTGGTATCGAACCACTTGGTCATTTCCTGCGCGGGCACGCCAGATCCCCGCGTACTCTGGTCGCAACTCGCATCCTGATCGCCGCATTGCGATCCGCGGGCCATGGCGAAGTACGTCTGGAGCGAAACGGATTCTCCGCTCGAGGCGTAGATCTCCGGGATGGCGCCAACCATGACACTTGTATCAAGCACCTGATCATACAGCGAGAAGTCGTTTGACGGAATGATCGTGACGCCGAGCGATTTTTGACGAGCCCAGTTCGCTGCGCGTAGGCCGGATGCGTCTTCGTACAACTGCTGTTCACTAATCTTTCCAGACCAGTAGCTTTCTAGAGCGAGCTTGAGCTCACGCCTTGGGCCGATGCGTGGCGTTCCGAGCGTAGCAACTGGAAGAGAGAGAGGAGACATCGCGTTAACCCCTGTTGGGGACAAAGGCCATGGCGGACGCAGGCAGGAGAAGTCGCGCGTGCGACGGCTGCTTGGCGTACCACCGAGACACCCCGCCCGTGGACCAATATATTGTCGGGGCCGGTCTCCTGGCTTGCTGGTCATCGCTGCTGTCCGGCCTTCCCGAAGCCGTGCAGGCTTCAGTGACATCGTTGGACAGCGGCTCGCCACTTACAGTTGCGGGGGCAGCGCCGGCATTTGCACCGGCTTCCCTCTTAGCTCCGGATCAATGGGAACCGGAGAACCTCGACGACTTGGATTATCGGCACGAGAACTCTTCCGTCAACCTCTCAGATTATGTGCAAGCTAATCTGCGACATCTGCTAGCCGAATGACCGTGCATCTCTGTGACTTACCACCATCCAGAAACATTCTCTAATCAGAGATGTCATAATCAGACATATCCTTCTCAGATACCGGAATAGCATCCGGAGCTGCCTTGAGGCGGAGCCGCACGCTAGATCGATGAAAGGGACAGAAGCAGCCTTCCGGCGGGAGTACCGACGTTTCTATCAGAATGCTTTCGATGCGGCCTTGCGATTTCCAGAGTTTCGCCCAGCACCTCGGCTAGCCAGCTATTCTCTCAACTAAAGGATCTGCAGCGAATAGGCCAAGGCACGTGGCGGAATTTAGCAACATACGAGGCGAGGGGTTGATTTGCGTGCCACCCAGACTTCAAAGCCGGGATCAAGCCGGCTTGGTGCCGCTGGCAATCATGCAGCTCGAACGCCGGCGGCACGATAGCGAACCACACAGCTCAATAGCGGCAAACGCACTTCCGTCCATCAGGCATCCGGCATCGAGGCGTTCAACTCTTCTGCTAAATATCCGGTGCGGGACAAGGATGCACAAGCTGCGGCGGATACACTGAATAGGAACACCGAAAACGTGCAAAGGTCAGAAAGTCGACAAGAGCGACACAAACTCTGTGAAAATTTCCGCCTATTGCCTGGCACGAAGAATGCAGACCCTCGGCATGCCCAGTCTCCTCCTGCTGGGCAGGTCCAGCTCAGCCAACTGACGCAGTCGCTGTCGGGGAAGTTAGCTGCGCATGACATACAGGGAGCGCCTGATCGCGCGGGACAGCCAGCGGGTGCCACGTCGCATCCCGTAAACTTCTTGCGATGGCTCATAGCAGGTTCGAGGTTGCCTGCTTTACAAGATGTTTGGATGAAACGCGATAGGCCGAGGGTTATGAAGAGAATGTCTGGAAGACCCGCGCTATGGCTTTGCTTGGTCGGATTTTTAATCTGCCTCGCCTGGCCGGCTGCCATGAGCAATAATATTCGGGCCAGCGACAGCCCCCTTGTCGAACGATTGAAGTCAACTTGGCGAGCGCAAGATGGTGAGACGATAGAACAAATTATCTCCAATGTCTCGAAGGTGGCACAGTTCGTGCCTCAAATGTGGGGCGTTATTGAACTTGGCCAAAACGACTTTATTTTCGTTTCGTGGACCAGACACCGGGACAACAAATCGGACGAACAGTACGTTATCACCTGGAAGATCGCCCTCGACGGCACGTTTGAACTTGCGTCGACTTATGCGAAGCCGATGGAATTGGGCTGGCGCGCCCTGGCGCTCTCCCTGATCGCCAGTGAAGTCGCAGATGGCGAAAGGGACGCAAATCTTCGCTTTCTGCATGATCCGGCCAACTTCAACTTCGTGGCCACCCCGCAAGGCCGGCTCGGCGATCTTCTGCGGCAGGGCCGCTGTACTATCATTGAACCAGTTGGAGTGGACTACTTACCGAAGCGGAATGGCAAACCGGCCGAGACGGGTGACGTGTGGCGCGTTCTGCTCTTGGTGAATTGTAGTATCCAAGGACCACGTTATTTTGCACACAACGGGGTCATCACTTTCGAAAAGAGAGAAGGACAGGATTGGGAGCCACAATCCTCCTTTGCCAAGCGCATCGCGAAATTTGCCCCTGGCTCCTGGTTCCAACGCACCGAGCCAAATGAAGAGGAAGACTTAGGAGAGCGAAGGCCCGAGTAAACTGCCGCAGAGCAACATCGCGCCGCAGTTCCTCCATGGCCCAGTGCCTCGGACCGACTGCAAGACATACGCGCTCGGCACTTGCTTTGTTTTAGCTTCCGCAACGGTCCGGGTGCCTTTCTCGCAGCAGTCCGGCCCGTCGCAAGAAGGTCGGCCGCGCGATTGCGTTTGTTCCGCCTAGTGTCAGCGGCGCGCACGAGCTTGCGAGATGTGGTTTTCCCGCCTTCACTCCAGCCGGTGTGAGGACACCACTGTGCGTGAGTATAGCAACGTCGAAGGCACCAGGAACTGGGTGTGAGACGAAACCGGCGAGGAAGTTACCGGGAGACGTTCACCGGTAGCGACCCGGCATACCGCTGAGCGCTTGCGCATTTCCGAGCGCGCAGGCCGGGAAGCTCAGGGGCCGTACGCAAGAAACGTCGAGGACCAGACTGGCTCGACCCTAGCTTAGCTGGCACCCATTCGTCTGCATGTCATCGATCCAGATTTCGAAGCATGGAAAACGCCTGTTTAACTCTGCTCCACCTGCCCAGGTCGACATCAACGATCAATCTTGCCGGGCGTAAGAAGGTTAAGTTATGCGCGGGCGTCTACCCTGAACTCCATTGCGTCTTCTTCTAAATCGGTCAGAGAAAGCCAGACCGATCTTTTTCACATCTTTTCGTGTGAAGTGCGAAATTTCATTGCAGAACTGTTGGCAGCGGCCATTTTGCCGATGGAAACCGTCGCCAACCAGACCAAGGTTGATGCTCCACGCCTGACTCCAGCGCGAGCCAGCGCTTCATCGTCGGCCACTTTTTTTTGCAAAGACAACGTTCCGGGGTTCGGGTTTGTTCAGCATCGCCAGTTCGGCGCCGCCCGCGAGGATCTCCCCTCAGGTGGAGAGAGTAAAGCGCGGTCCTAGTGAGAGAGCCGCTGATGCTCGAAGAATAGCGCCGCACGCCCCAAAGAAATCACTTGATCCTTACGCAGCGTCAGGCCGTAGGTTCGCGTTCCGGCGAAGCCCTCATAAAGCGCGTCGGAAATGCCGGCGGAATAACGGACGTAACGCTGTCAAGCAGTCGAATGTATCGGCACCGTGTCGTGCGTGAAACGTGGATCAGGAGCGAAAGGTTGTTGTCGGGATGAAGAACCGCGGAATTATGTTCGCATTGCTCGCTCTCGTCACATCTCCGGTCTGCGCCGCGACGTTCAGCGGTGCTCCGCGCATCCTCGACGGCAATACGATCGAGATCGACAAAACCAACGTTCGGCTCTCAGGCATCGAAGCTCCTGAGACGGACCAGATTTGTCTCGACGCCAAGGGCCGGAAATGGGCCTGCGGCGTAGCTGCTCGCGACGAGCTTATCAAGCATTCAAATGGGCGAACCTGGGATTGTCATACCCAGAGAGTCGATGAGTACAGACGAGCCCTCGGTAACTGCTTCATCGAAGGCGAGAATGTGAACGTCTGGATGGTACGCTCGGGCTGGGCACTATCGACTGCTCCATCTCACGCTGTCTATGAGTTGGCGGCAAGCACAGCCCATACGGGACTGTGGTCGGGAGCGTTCATCGCTCCCTGGGACTGGCCTCGCCGCAATAAGGGCACGATTATCGTCGGCGCGTGGTCGGTTCCGATCGACGCGCAGGAAGTACTGCTCGGATCCGTCCTGCTGTCGGAACCGCCGTCCCCCGAGTGCCTGATAAAAGGCACTGTCGAGCGCAGCGGCGAGCGGATCTATCACCTGCCAGGGCAAGCCAGCTACGAACTAATCGACATGACGAAGAAGCGTAGCGAACGCTGGTTTTGTAGCGAAGCGGAAGCCGAAGCCACCGGGTGGCGTAAGGCCGTGCGTTGAGGCGACACATGCATGCAGCCAATTCTCCAAATATGTACCATTTAACCAGGACCGCGCGTTCGCGCCGTTCGCTGTTGTTGTTTGCTGCGTCGACAGTTTTCCTGCGATTCGGCAATAAGATCGCCGATGCGAAGGAAGCAAAAAGCACGCCCAAGCCAGATAACCTGCTGTCGCCAGATGCTGCCCTGAAGCGGCTGCTGATGGGAAACGAACGTTATGTCCAGGGTGCATCACGAGCCGACGATCTTAGGCGCGAGCGTTCGGCTTTGGTCGAAGGCCAAAATCCATATGCGGCGGTTCTGAGCTGCGCCGACTCTCGCGTGGCGCCCGAATTTGTGTTCGACAGCGGGCTAGGTGATTTGTTTGTCTGCCGCGTCGCCGGCAACTTCGCTAATGATGATACACTCGCCAGTATGGAATATGCGGTCGCAGTACTGAACACGCCGCTAATCCTCGTACTAGGCCACGATCATTGCGGCGCGATAGACGCTACGATCAAGTCGCTCCATCAAGATAAGCCGCCGCCAGGGCACATTTCAGCCCTGGTGACCGCACTTGCTCCCGCCGTGAACGCATCTCTAGGGCAGGCCGGCGATACATCCGCCCGCGCAACCCGAAACAATGTGATCGACAATGTCAACAAACTCAGATCGACGGGCCCTATTCTGAAGGCTGCAGTCGAGCAGAACCGGCTGAAAGTCGTCGGGGCCCTGTATCGGATCGACAACGGTAAGGTCGATATTGTCAGCTGACACTAGCACATTCACACCCGAGGCAAATCATCTGCCGTGCGATACGGCCCTTCCGCTCCGCTGTTTGGTCCATCGTCTGCGACAAATGCCCCGGATACCATCCGCTCCACAATAAATGATCAACTCGGGAAGTGCTTCGGTATGCGTGGCGTCTTGATTCTGCTCATGTTCTACGTACTCATGCTAGCAACACGCGGCGAGCATCAAAAAACGCACCTAACGCGTCCGACAGCGTTCATGCCTCCATATTGAGTTGCAAACCCAATAGCGTGGTTCCGGCAGCAGATCGCGATAAAGCGCATTGCCTGGCTGTGAACTCCAGAGCCGGCGACGATCCTGAGATCTTCTGGCTCCGATCGAGCACGCCATGAATGGTGTTGCTTTATCACCAAGCTCAGCCAGGGCTGCAGATCACATAGAACAACCAGCAGGACTGGCCGCCCGGTCTGTAAACGAACATGCCACCCGCGCCAGTAGGCCAGCCGCATCCATCATTCGTTAGATAGTCTCGTTCGCCGCCAAGGGACCCGGCCCGCAATGATGATGCCGTTGAAAGCATGGTTGTTTTCACCACGATCTCGCATGCACTGCCTGATATTGCGCACAATCGCACGACCCGCCCACTTGCACAATTTACTATCCGTCCTCCATAACGAGGTCGATACGAGACGAAACTGGCAGCTTGCAGATTGCATAGTGTGTACGCGAAGCCCATCAGGTTGTTAGTTGCTGCGGACACGGTAAATTGTGCCAGATTTGTCAGCCCAGGCGAATACCAGAACAATGATTCAAGTGTTGCGCACCGTCTGCCAGCCAGAAATCATCTGGCAACCGATCGACTTGGCAAGCAAGCTCTTCAACCACGGCGTCGCTCAGTAGGAAACAGAAGACTAGCTTCAGAACGTGGATCCCTCATCAGTCGCAACGCTCGTAGTGCGGGCATGCTGCGCGAATTTGGCAAGCTCGGCCAAAATCGGAAGCATTGGAAAACCGCCGAAGATGGAGGCGCCGGCGGCTGCAAAAGGGGTCGACAGGTCAGAATTCTGCCCGAATTTCTTGCGTCCTGTAGGACAGAAGGTAGACAGCTCGTGTGCTGCAACGAGCCTCCTAAGCTCCCCGGGGCCTCTTCGAAGCGCCTTGTCTTTGCTTGCATGAGCCGGGTACTCTTGCAGTCACCTCGAACAGATTTGATCGCGTAATTCAGCGTCTTGAGCTCCGTGCGTTTGCTGAACACCAGCTGTCTGGAGGTCCGCTTCTAACCAGGCGCTCACCCGCAGTCGCACGAACGGCTATTGGGCTGTTGGTGGCATCGGGAGATCGGAGCGGGTGCTAATTTTGGCATTAACGTTGAATCTGGCCGGTCGGCGAACGAGGTCCGCTTCTGTCGTTTTGCTTGCGGTTTGTTGAGTCAATGACATTGGCGGAAAGTATACACGAAATTCACGAGCATGTGCTGGCACCGCGCGGCGGAATGATCTCGCGAGATTCGGACAAGGCCGGCAGACATGCTTAATGGCACGCCGATTGCTGGAACGATGAAAACTAAGTCGCAGGCTTGAGCGCTCTCCCGAGCATAACTCAGGAACTCCACACTTGGTTCGACCCGGCTTGTCCGACGTGTGAGCACACGTCCATGGAGAGGACATGACATCGCATGCCCCGATCAACCGCCGGAGACCCAGTCCGGCAACGACGGCCGATATCGCGCCGCCGCCTACCGGCTGTTTTGACGGCCAGCCTCCATGCAACGGCAACAGCTCCATCTCAGTCTAGCTTCCCGGCCCGTAAATTGGGAAGCTACCGTGCGCAATCACATGCAAGCGATATCAACTGCGACAACTCTGAGAATGTCCTCCCGCCGGTATGGTATCACCCAGTTTCGCCCCGTGCGCAGTCCATGAATGACGCGCGACCATGATCGGCACAAGACGCGGAGGACGATTTATGAACGCTTCACCCGAAAAGCAATGTCCCGAATCCCACACCGCGGCTGCGACCTGGGATAATCTGTCGCCGCTACTTGTCGAGATCCGTGCGCGTCGCAACGAGTTTGGCCCCGCGCAGGAAATTCCAAAAGAGATCATCGACGGCTTCAGGCGCATCGGCATCTATCGGGCTATGGTCGCGAAGCGATTCGGCGGCGAGGAGCGAACACCAGCCGAATTTTGCCGCCAGATCGAGCGCATCTCCGAGGCCGACGGATCCGCCGGTTGGGTCGCCAGCTTCGGGGATGGAGCTCGCTACCTCGCTGCTCTTCCGGACGACACGCTTCGAAAAGTGTACGCCAATGGACCTGACGTCGTATTGGCGGGTGCGCTCTTCCCGCTCCAGCCCGCCAGGCGATGCGCCGACGGATTTGTCGTGAACGGCGTGTGGCCATTCGCTAGCGGCTCGCCCGGGGCGGATTTGATAGGAGTTGGTATAACACTGGAAGACGATCCGGCCGGAGACCTCCCGCGTGTAGCGGTGATTCCGGCAGAGAAGGTTACAATCCGGCCCAATTGGGACGTCATCGGACTGCGAGGCACCGGAAGCCACGACGTTGTCGTCAGCGACGTCATTGTGCCAGAGCAATGGACCTTGATCCGCGGCGGTCCGGTGACACTTGATGGGCCGATCTATCGTTATCCGTCCGTCGCTTTCGCTGCGCAAGCGCATGCGATCGTCGGCATCGGGATTGCGCGAGCCGCAATAGACGAGGTGATCGCCATGGCCGGAAGCCGCGCCTCGATCACTGGAGCGCCCGTGATGGCTCAGCGCGGCTATGTCCAACTTGAAATCGCCAAAGCCGAATCCATGCTACGTTCCGCTCGTTCCTTCTTTTACGAGGCCACGGAAGAGCTGTGGAAGCAAGCGCTCACGGGCGAGGTAAATCTGAGCACCACGATGCAAGTGCGGCTCGCCGCGACGAACGCCGCGCGGCAGGGCGCTGAGGTCTGCAGGATCTCGAGCGGTCTTGCTGGAACTGAGGCGCTCTATACCAGCAGCAATCTAGCACGCGCCATGTGCGACAGCTTCGTGGTTGCCCAGCACGCAGCTTTAAACGAGGGAACGCTTCAGAGTGCTGGCCTCGCCCTGCTCGGAACTGCAACACAGCCCGGCTTTCCATGAAGTAAAGGGATCAGGCGCGGGCAACAGGCCACGCGAATGGATTACCGGACCGGCGTCATGATGTGGTCTGCTGCTGAGGACGTGGCGACCTTGTTTCAATGTGAACAAAGACACTACTGGGCTCTCCCTCCTTCAAAACGAAACCTCGTATCCTGGACCATTCGTTCGTCATCCAAACACGGCGATGTTTTTTGAGCCTCTACGCCCCTGCCCGATCATTGACGTGCCGAGCGGGATCTACCTGAATTTCTGCGCAACGGCTCGCGGTTCAACCGACGAACTTTCCAAATCACCGAGCGACGGGGCTCGACTCTCGCGGGCTGTGCCGCCTGGGCGCACGGTGCAGCACTGCACGGCGCAATATCCTGGCACTCAACCTTGCCGCTTATCGATGCGGCACGCCGACACTGGCAAGGGCAGTACGACATTGATGTGAAGCGTACCGTGCACCTCCATCGGAATGATGGATCAATCTGGCTCTTGGCCGCTGCTGGCGGATCGGCATCGACGGCGCGGAAGAGACGCTGCGGCCGCATGAGATCGCGCATCGCCTAACCGGCCATCTTCCGGCTGAAGAGACCCATGTCAGCCCTCCAATACAGCCAGCCCTCTGCCGTTGGGATGGAGTGACATTAGCAAGCTAGACCCGGTTTGGGGCGCGCCGACGAGGCCGCGCGATGGATTGGCGTGATCGGCAGTAGATCCTGGCGACTGCCGGTAGAGCGGAACCGACGAAGCGGCGTCATGAATGTGCGAACGCCTTGCTGCTACATCGGCTGTCCGATCGCCACGGCAGCGCCACGGCGCCACGGCCTTAGCTCCTCAGGATCGGATGGACCCGCTGACTGCCATGGCGCTGGCCGCACCCTACGGACCGGCTGGCGCTCACGCCGGCCCGAAACCGCACACCAATCGGGCTAACGATAGCCGCCCGCCTTGACGATCACCGTTGTGCGGGTGCGGCCATCACAGAGTCCGTTGATCAGGCGCGGCATGAATGAGACGCTAGATATGAGTAGCTGCTAGACACGCGTATTCCTGAGCAATACATCACCTTCCACTGCGCGCGGATAGTGAGCCGCCACTTCAAATGATGGCAATAAGCTAAGAATGGCTTGCAGGCTCAACTGCCCTTCGTAGAGCTCGCGATCACTATATTCGGTGTAGATAAAGCGCGTGTTGCTCAAGGTCCGCATACCGCCGGCGATAACGTCGGATTCGGCTCCCTGAACGTCCATCCAGATGAAATCGACTCCGTCCAATTTGGCTTCGCTGCACCAGTCGTCAAGCCGCCGTGTTTCAACCGAGACAGGCCGATCAAACCGGACCCAATCATACTCGGTAAGATGATTCTTTGGGCGGCGTATTGAACCGGACAGGTCCCAATCTTTCGCATCCCCATCTGCATTACTCGGATGGAAGTCGATCGTCCCGTTTCGGTCACTGATGGCAATTTCTAGCAGCTTCACCTTATTGAGGGATGGACCGAGCTTCTTCTTGAAGCGCGCGATCGCTCGGGGGTCCGGCTCAAAGCAGTAAAGCTCGGGTTGCGGGCACAGCTCGAGGAACTTTTGCGTATCAGTCCCATCATTGCAGCCAATATCCAGGATGACCGGATTCGGCTTCTGCAGAAGTGAGACGATGTGCTGATGTACTTCTACGGACGACACAGATGCTCTTCCATGGTGCGCGGAGATCGGATGAATTTTGACTTGGAAGTCGATCACACGCCGGAAGCAGCTGCACAACGTATATCAAGGTATATTGCTCTTAAATCCGCCAATCCCTTCGATCCTCGACAGCTGTTTGGATGCCATCGACATCAAAAGGAGGGAGTCTATCGAGCACCTCGCGATGCAATTCTCGACCCTATCGCCGGAAAATGCGGCCTCAGTGAGTCAGATCGCCGTCTTGGCTTTTTGCCAGCCGAAAGAACGCCTTGGTTCAAGCGCCACCTGCCGGATATGATTTATGGCACGTGCCGAGCAGAGTGGCCCCTCGTGCATAGCAACAGCCCCTCATCTCGATGACAATTGCGCAAAAATGCGCGCTCTCGGCTCATGGCCGCCATCTCAGATAGTAGCTCCCGGCACTCTCTTCCTCGGAAACGCAGGCGAGGAACGCAACCGTGAAAGCACAGCGGTACGCGATGTCCGGCGCAATCAAGCTTTCGCGGCGCGTGCAAATTTCTTCAAGTGCTGCCGGCACGACGACCAGGGTGAATTCAATAGGGTTTGAGCGCCGCCGCTGGACACCGCTTGTGGACCGCACGCTTTGTCCGCCACAGCTGCTAGATGGTGCCGTCAGGCGATCACGTGCAATGCCGGCACCGCCGCCAACACGCGCAGTCTTTCGAACTGTCCAACGGCCCCCGGAGCAGCGTTGAAGTGTTCCCGGGATCAAAGCAGTATTCGAAGAAACGCAATGTCATTTTCACGACAGCGGGCGGGCTGGTGCACCTCTACGCGTTTGCTTCTGGACAACACACGCGCAGCCGCTGAATGCTTCAGCGGAACTGGAAGGGCAGATCGCTTAGCGCATTTCTGGCCTGACTCTTGCTACGGGCTGCTTGTCACATTGTGCTTAACTCCAACTTGTTCAGACGCTCAGGAGACCTCTATGAAATTCCGTCCGCTTCACGACCGCGTCGTGGTCAAGCGTATCGACGCAGAAGAGAAGACCGCCGGCGGCATCATCATCCCCGACACAGCCAAAGAAAAGCCATCGCAGGGCGAAGTCATTGCAGTTGGCCCGGGCGGCCACGATGATAGCGGCAAGCTAATTCCGATCGACATCGAAGTCGGTGATCGCGTGCTGTTTGGCAAGTGGTCCGGCACCGAGGTCAAGATCGATGGGCAAGACCTGTTGATTATGAAGGAGAGCGACGTGATGGGTGTTCTCACCGATGTCTTCTCCAAGAAGAAAGCCGCCTAATTCACAGCAAAGCTCACCCCTCCTGAGGAGAGCCCATCGGGCGCGCCAAAGGATGACTTAATAGGGACTGAAGGAATTTTCTATGTCAGCCAAAGAAGTGAAGTTCGGAGTAAACGCGCGGGACCGTATGCTGCGCGGTGTCGACATTCTCGCCAACGCCGTGCAGGTCACGCTCGGTCCGAAAGGCCGCAACGTCGTGCTCGACAAGTCGTTCGGCGCACCTCGAATTACCAAGGACGGCGTTGCCGTCGCCAAGGAGATCGAGCTCGACGACAAGTTCGAGAACATGGGTGCCCAGATGGTGCGTGAGGTCGCTTCGAAGGCTGCGGATGCTGCTGGCGACGGTACCACCACCGCGACCGTCCTGGCCGCTGCGATTGTGCGAGAAGGCGCCAAGTCGGTTGCCGCCGGCATGAACCCGATGGACCTCAAGCGCGGTATCGACCTTGCGGTCGAGGCTGTGGTTGCGGACCTTCAGAAGAACTCCAAGAAGGTCACCTCGAACGACGAGATCGCCCAGGTCGGCGCAATTTCGGCAAACGGCGACCAGGAGATCGGCAAGTTCCTCGCCGACGCGGTGAAGAAGGTCGGCAACGAGGGTGTCATCACCGTCGAGGAAGCCAAGTCGCTCGAGACCGAGCTTGACGTCGTCGAGGGCATGCAGTTCGACCGCGGCTACATCTCGCCCTACTTCGTCACCAACGCCGACAAGATGCGCGTTGAGATGGACGACGCCTACATCCTCATCAACGAG
>NZ_JASAUS010000152.1:0-17021 GCF_029953005.1 Bradyrhizobium sp. Mp27
GCCCACCGCCTCCAGCTCACCGGAGAAAGCATGCGAAAACGCAGCGCCAAAACCATCACCCTTGACGGCCAACCAGAACACTGACTCTATCTCCCATCGGCCGTAGCGGGCTGCTCACGATCGTCTGAATTCAGTGCTCACGATCGCGCGAAATCGATGCTCACGATCCGTGAAATCCGCACACCAGCGGCGCCACGCGCGTCAGCAACCGCGCGCTGTCGAGGTAGACCTGGTTCATGGCTTCAGCACCAGGAGCCCATCAGCGGAGCGGGACACCCAGGCCCGGTCGCTGCCCTTGGGCAGTTGAGACGGATCGAGCTTGCTGGCCCAGGGCTGAGAGAGTTCGCGGCCAAGCTGCAGGCACAGGCGCACGGTCTTGACGCTGGTGCAGCGCTTGAGCAGGTCTCGCAGCAGATCGGCACGCAGGCTGTAAGTGCTTTCGACCAGCTCGCGCGCTTCTTGCAGCGGCTGCCGGACGCCGACTTCGCTCAGCACCTCCAGCAATGCGCGTTCCGGCGCCGAGACGAGCGGGCCGCCCTTGCGGCTCTCGAAGGGCCGGACATGAAGCAGCGCGCCGGGTTCTTCCTTGAAGAGTCGCTTGCGGTGGTACTCGGCCGGGAAGCGCTGGGTGAACCACTCCGGAAGGCGTCCGGCTTTCCAGCCGTATAGATGGAGGACGGGCCGCTGGGGGATGTACTGGCGGATGCCGTGCCAGTCGAAGGCCGACTTGCCGCCGACATGCAATCCTTCGAAGCTCCGCTGCAGCAGGACGAGGCTCGGGTGCAAAGTGGGCGGATCGTTTGGCCGGCAATAGACGCCGCGTGCCAACCGTTGCAACCAGCCGGCACGGACATAGTGGACGGCAAGGTCAGCCGATATCCCGAGGGCGGCGAGGTCACCGGAGGTCAGCGGCGCCCCCGGCGCCAAGCGGGTGTACAGCCTTCTTAGCTTGTTTCTTTGGGTCGTAGCCATACTACGATAGTAAGAATAATATCAAAGTTCTGCAAGCTTGAATTGGGAGTCGAAGTCGCAGTCAGGCTACGATAACCCGGATTAAGCTAACCCTAGATCGGCCAAGAACTCGTCAGCTGCGGTTGCGCTGTGCTCGGTGATACCCGCTAGGCACCACGTGGTGCGCAATTCGGGTCTACTCACCGGTGCACGAACGCGCCTACTCTCCGCTGACAAGAAACCTTGCCGGCGAATACACCCCATGCAGAAGTCAGCGGCCGATCTTGATGTCGCCGATGCCGCGCCGACCGCGCCGATTCTGACCGACTATGACGAGCAGCACCTGGTCACCTATCTCCGTCTGCTCGATGCCGCAGCCAATGGCTCCGACTGGAAAGAGGTCGCGCGGACCGTGCTGCATATTGACGTCGCGCGCGAGCCGGATCGGGCGCGCCGGGCGTGGGAAACCCATCTCGCCCGTGCCCGCTGGATCACCGAGCATGGCTACCGGGATCTGCTGCGGGGCGGGGCACCGCACTGAGGGCGCCTACAGAATCCCCCAAGCCCGATATCGTCCCCTGCCGGTCACCTCCCGCAGGTCAAGCTCGCCGACCTGGTCCTGAGCGGCGCGCGGCGTGATCTTAAGCTCCTTCGCGATCATACCGGCCGAGGCGATCGGCCGGGTCAGCATATAGTCGAGCAGCGCCGGCAGTTTTGACGTGGCGCGACGGCCGGCGAGTTTTCGGGCGAGCAGGGTTCGCTGGTTAAGCCAGCGGTCGTGGTCCTTGAGACCGGCCGCCGCGGCAGCGGTGATGGCCTCGAGTTGCACGGCGAGTCGCGCCGCCGCGTCGCGCGGCCGCCGGCGTTCGCGGGGGATGGCCTTCAACCCGTCATGCAGGCAGGGCAGATGCCAGCGGGTCTTGGCCCGCGCGCGCAACACGCTGGCTGCCAGCAGCCGGCCGAGCCAGGGCGTGTGCTGCAGCGGGGCGATGGCGTCCCAAGCCTCAGTCGCAAGCGCGGCCGCGAGCGTCGGCGGCAATATGCGGGTCTGCTCGACCACGGCGCGCCAGTCGTCGAGACGCGCGTCCTCGTCCCAGTCGGGGTCGTAGACCACCGGGTCCCGCTCGGACTGGGTGCGACTCCCGCCGGTGAGTGTCCGCTCCGCCTTGGCATTCGCGGCGTCGACCGCGGCGAAGGCGGCGGCTAGGTGCGGGTCGGACTCGATGCCGCCAAGCGACGTGTCGAGATCAGCGTCTCCGCTATCGTAGCCGCCGACGAAGCTTCGCTCCCCTTCCTTTCGGATGCCCCTGCCCTCCTCCCACTCGCCCTGCCCGGTGCGGCCGCGCAGGCTGTCGAGCCCCGCCGGCGATGGCGCCCAATCCGGCTTCGCGTCGGCGATGCGGCGCCGGGTCCGTAGCACGGCGTGGGCGCGGGTGAGTTCGTGGGTCGGGGCGCGGATGTCCATGCCGGCGTCGTGGAGAACCAGATCTTCGAGATGGACCAATTCGCCTTCCAGCCACAGACTGGAGCAGGCGTCAGTATAATGTGTGCGCGCAATCCAGCCGTCGCGGATCGGGCTCTTGGCCAGGCGTTCGTCGAGCCGGGCAAGCGCGTCCTCGGCGATGGCGAGTGGGCCGGCTAGCTGAGCCCAAGGCAGTGGATCGGGAATTGAGTAACCGTTTTGCAAGGTGTTGATAACCCTAACAAGAATCGTTCAAACGGAAGCTATCACGGGAATAACTTCGGTCATAGCGACAGGCTGGTTCCCCGTGGCGCTCGCTGTCAATAATCACTGCTTATCGATTGAGCAGGCCGTTAAAGCGCATCAGCGATCCGAGGGCCGCTGCCCGGTAAACTCCCTGCCCTGGTCCGGACAAGCCCCCTTCTTTCCGCGCGCCGCGGCCGCCCCAGCCGGGTCGCTTAGGCGGCTTCGATATCGGTTTGCGGAAAGTCACCGCCCTTGAACATCAAGGGCTGCCCCAGATGCCGGGCGCAAGCGTAGGCAAAACAGTCCCCGAAATTGAGGCTCGCCGGATGCCGGCCCTTGCCGAATCGGTCGAAGGCGTCGAGAGCGAGCCTTGCCGTTTCAGCCGGCACCGCGACAACGGCGATCTCCATTAGCGCCAAATACTCTTCGATCGCTTCGGCGGCGGCGCTGACCGAAAGATCCAGCACGCGCGCGACCGCGACCGCCGCCTCCCATACCGCCAACGGTGACGTCAGACGCGTTCCGGTCTGCTGCAGGCGAGCCAAAAGCTCTCGTGCCTCCTCCTCGTCGGTCAGGAGCGCGGTCAAAGCCGAAGCGTCGATGAACATCAGGTGTCCTCATACAAACTGTCGCGGAACGCCTTATCGGCGGGCTGTCCCTTGGCGGCGTCGCCCCTCGCGCGTAGATCCCGGCAGAACTGGACGCCAAGGTCGACCAAAGACGGCTTGCCCTGCTCGCGCTCGAGCTCATGGGCGAGCGCCACGTGCACTGCTTCGGTGAGGCCGAGTTTTTTTAGCGAGGCCACCTTGCGAGCGAGCGCGTCGGTCTCAGGGTTCTTGATGTGGAAGGCCATGGCGCGCTCCTCTAGACCGCATCGTGTATGCCTGTATATCATCACGGATACACCAATGGGAAGGGCCGGCCTCGTCGTTTGCGCCCCGAAGCCGTGCGGCCTTCGTGACGTGTGAGGGCAACTTTTATGGTTAGTTGTCTATGAACACCTGCCCTCTCCCTCTCCGGATGCTGCTTCCCTCAGGGCTGTCCTCGCAGATCATCTGGTCGTCGGGACAATAACGACCATCCCACCCTCGCGCGCTCCTTCCTCGCTTTGAATTCTGCGCGGCGCGGATCGATGTCGACTACCGATGGGATACCGATCGTGACTCGACTGGTGCGACGCGCCTTGGCGAATTGAAGCGACTGACGACCGCAGGTCCCAAATTGTTGTCAGCTGACAACATCCATCCTTGGTAGGGCCCTGTTGTCAGCTGACAACAATCGCCCGGGCGGGTCGCTGCTGTCTGCCATGATCCAACGGCGTCCATGGGGCAGATCGGCTTCGTTCGAGAGCCACGCAGCTCGATATCCGCGCCAGCACCCACCATCGAGAGATCGTATTCATTCGGCGGCCTTGCCGCCTCGCCAAAGGAGCACCCCCACGCCGGACGCCTTCGGTCAACCTCCCGTTAAACGGGGCCTTCAACCGCGAGCTCGGCCTGGACCTCGCCCAAAGGTCCTGAATGCGTTCGCCTGCTTAGCCCCTCACGCGGTCCATTGTTGCCCCGGTCGAAACGAGTCAACAGGAGGTTCCTGCGTGGCGATACGATGCGGACTTTCGAGGAAAACCGTCCCTATCTGGAACCCGGGCGATCTCGGCGAGCGTTCCCGCGAATGGATCTGAAGGCCCGGCATCGAGCTCCCCGCTCAAGATTGGATCCGCACCACGGCATCCCGGACGAGGTGGCGGCCCGTTGCCGTTCCTTCGTCGGATCGCATCGCCCGGGATGAAAGGTCAGGAGGGTCTCCGTTGCAGCGCCGAGCCCTGAGGTCGATGTCGCGCCTGGCGATCCGTCGGTGTGGCCACACGGAAGTGCAAGAGAAGGGCCAGCGCGGATGACCTGGAATGTGTCTGCTCGGTTGCTTGCGACCTGTTCGTCCGGCCCCGGTGGACCCCCTGCGACAGTGCGGTTCTTCTGCTTGCCCTTTTTGGGGCGAGCGGCGGCGCCGCGAAGTGACGCGCCAGCCCCCCGATCAACACCCGGGAAGGTCCGGCGCGCCGCCGATCCAAGCGAGACGACATCGTCGCTTTACGGTGTCTTGCCATTCAGCGCGGGCGTCTGAGGCAGTTGTCGTGAACGGGCGGGGAGGGTGCTTCTCGCGGGACCGCGGCGAAAGACGTTGGGCAATGGCGGGCAGGAGCCGACGCTACATGGCGGCGCGATTCTCTAGAATTTGCCCTACATGACCTGAGATCAGAGCACTGAACGGAGGCTACAAGCCGGGGCGTGTCCCGTCGCCCGGACTCCAGCCGTGGCAGCACCGTTCAGTGCAGCGGTTGGCGAGCTACAAAATGACGCTCTGGGGACTCGTAAGGCGAGCCGACTCACGCCATAGTCGAGGCTCATCCCATTCGCGCCGAGCCGTTGTTGTCAGCTGACAACAACAGGGCGGTGCACCAAAAAAAGGGCCTGCGCGCCGTTTGGCACGTCATCGAGCGTTAATAACTCGTTAACCCTTTAATTCTTGCTCAAATCACAGAATCGTGGCCATCTCTCAAGACGGAGACTAGGCGTCTGACGAGCAGAAACCGTCTTGAGAAGGCAAATGGCGATCTTAGCGGAAGATTCGGCTACCATCAGCGAGACTGCGTCTGCGCGGATCACTCGGCACGCGGGCATTCTTTCCGGCCAGCTTCGCTCGCTCGCGACAACTCTTTTCCCGCCTTCGGCGAGCAAGTCGCTCCGGTCGTTCACCTCTGGAGAGGTTGCGCGAATTGCGGGCGTGTCCGATGGGTACCTTCGGCAGCTCTCTCTTGACGGACTTGGACCGACGCCAGCGACAGGAACCGGGGGGCGACGGTCTTACACTCTGGGTCAGATTCATGAGTTGCGCGAGTATCTAGCCACTGCGCGGCCGCGCGAAGCAATGGAATTCCTTCCGCGCCGGCGCCCAGGCGACAAGCTCCAAATCATCACCGTCGCAAACTTCAAAGGCGGCTCCGCCAAGACGACGACGGCATTGTATCTGTCGCAATACCTCGCCCTTGCCGGCTTTCGGGTCCTCGCGATTGACCTCGATCCGCAAGCTTCGCTTTCAGCAATGTTCGGGTACCAACCCGAGTTTGACATTGGGGCGAACGAAACCCTGTACGGGGCCATCCGATATGACGAACATCGCCGGCCACTGCGCGAGATTGTCCGGCCGACCTATTTTGACGGGATAGGGCTCGTTCCAGGCAATCTCGAGCTTATGGAGTTTGAGCACACTACGCCTCGAGCAATGGTCGAGCGGCGAGAACGCGGACACGACCTGTTCTTTCGCCGCGTCGCCAGTGCCATCGACCAGGTTGCAGACGAATACGACGTCGTTGTTATCGACTGCCCCCCCCAACTTGGTTACCTGACCATGGGCGCGCTAAACGCGGCGACCGCTATGCTCGTGACCATCCATCCGCAGATGGTCGATGTCGCATCCATGAGCCAATTTCTTCTCATGACGTCGGATCTCATGTCCGTCATCGAAGAAGCTGGCGGGCGCCTCGATCACGATTTCATCCGGTACGTCATCACGCGTCACGATCCCAATGACGTGCCTGAAGCTCAAATCGTGGCTCTCCTCCGCACCCTCTTTGGTTCAGATGTGCTCCAGGCGACTGTGTGGAAATCGACCGCGATCGCCAATGCTGGTCTCACCAAGCAATCACTTTATGAGCTGGAGCGCGGCGCCGTAGGGCGGGGCGCCTACGACCGGGCATTAGAATCGGTCGACGCGGTCAATGCCGAAATCGCGCAACTTCTTAAGAAGGTGTGGGGTCGATGAGCAAACGTACTGACACGATCAAGAGCCTTTTCACGGCCCCGCAATCAAGTGCGTTGTCAGCTGACAACATGCCCGCTGCCTTGCCGCGGGTCTCGTCGGGCTCGGTTCGCTCGTTGAAAGACTCTTTCTCCGAAGTGGAGAAAGAGAACGAGGAACTTCGCGAACGAATTGCATCCGGGGCGGTGATACTTGAAATCGACCCCTCGCTCGTCGATCCGTCACCGCTGGCCGACCGTTTTCGCGATCAGGATGATAGCTCGTTCGAAGCGCTCAAACAGTCGATCGCACAGCGTGGCCAAGAGGTGCCCATTCTCGTTCGGGAGCATCCTGAAGCGAAAGGGCGCTATCAGAGCGCCTATGGTCATCGCCGCGTCCGCGCCACGCGCGAACTAGGTATTTCCGTCAAAGCGATTCTGCGATCGTTGTCAGACGAAGCGCTTGTCGTGGCGCAAGGACTCGAGAACGCACCGCGCGAAGATTTGAGTTTCATTGAGCGCGCCAGCTTCGCGATGCATATCGAGGATGCCGGGCATAGCCGCTCAGTCGTGCAGGATGCGTTGTCGGTCGATCGGGCGGAGGCCTCGAAACTTCTTGCCGTGGCTCGATCGGTTCCTGCCGAGGTCATTCAAGCGATCGGGAAAGCTCCGAAAGTTGGCCGCGGCCGTTGGCAGTCATTCGCTGAATTGATCAAGGATTCCGCGGCGCTCAAACGGGTCAGAGCGGCGATCGCCGAACCTAAATTTGCAGAGCGCGAAACCGACGCACGATTTCTTGCAGCATTCTCCGCGGCAACCCGTCCATCTCGCGGGGAGCCCTCGAAAGAGCCGGACGAGAAGCCGGTCTTTTCCGTGTCCGGGGAAAAGATTGCGCACGTGCGTCAGGCCGAGCGCGAATTGAAGCTTACCATCGACAAGAATGTCTCGACGACATTCGCGGCATTTCTTGTGGACCAACTCCCGGCCCTGTTCGACGCCTTTTCCAAGAAGAGCAGTGGTCAGGAAAGTACCGAGGCCTGACGGTCTCGTCCGTAAACACGAACCAGGAGCAGACAAGGCAAAAGAAAAAGGCCCCCGAAACGGAGTTCCGGAAGCCCTTCTCTTCAAGTTTGGCGACTGACAGAGAATCACTTTCGCGAATCGCAGTCAAGAGTTTCTACGCGATTTTATCGTCGTTTCGGCGAGCGGATTTTCTTTGCCCAACTGAGGCAAAGACATGCAGTCACACTCTCCAACGACGCCCTTTGGGCGGCGATCGCTGACGCTTGCCCATGTGGCAAGCCAGATGGTCGCAACGGAACGTCCTCCCGAAAAGATCGTGCACAAATGGAAGATCTTCCACGCCATCTGCACGGCACGGCCGCGCCTTGGGGTGTCGGAGCGCGCGCTCTCGGTGCTAAACGCACTCCTAACCTTCCATCCCGAGACCGCGCTGACAGGAGAGGATGACCTGATCGTCTTCCCCTCGAACCATCAGCTCGCGCGGCGAGCGCACGGCATGCCGGCATCGACGCTGCGACGCCACCTCGCTGTGCTGGTCGACGCGGGGCTAATCGTTCGGCGCGACAGTCCAAATGGCAAGCGATATGCGCGGAAGGACGATGCTGGCGAAATCGAGCTCGCGTTCGGCTTCGATCTGTCACCGCTCGTCGTGCGCTCGGAAGAGTTCGAGAGCCTGGCGGCCGATATCGAAGCCGAGGCCCGCGCACTCAAGCTCGTGCGTGAGCGGATTACACTGTGCCGGCGCGACATCGGGAAGATGATTGCAACTGGCATGGAGGAAGCCGTCCCGACGCGAAGGGGAGGGCAGGGGCCTGCCGATTGGAAGGTCGTGCACGCTGCCTTCCGCGCGATCGTCGATCAGATTCCGCGCACCGCGACGCGCCAGGAGCTCGAGCCGATGGCCGACGAGTTGTCTCAGCTCGCCGACGACGTACTCAATCTTCTGGAAACACATGTCAAATCCAAGAATCCGAGCGCCAATGAGTCCCATTCTGAGCACCACATACAGAATTCAAATCCAGATACCCTCATTGACCTTGAACCTAGCCTTCGAGAAGGCAGGGCGGCGGGAGCTGAGCCAAGGCCTCAACCATCGCGAGTCGGGGAGGGGACGTATCCGTTGGGAATGGTCCTGAGTGCATGCCCGGACATCGTCGACTATGCGAAGGGCGGGCTTTCGAACTGGCGCGATTTCCTGGCCACAGCGGCCGTTGTACGATCGATGCTGGGGATCAGTCCGAGCGCCTGGGAGGAGGCGCAAAAGGTTATGGGCGAGGTGCCTGCAGCCATCGTCGTCGCGTGTATCCTGCAGCGCGGGACGGCGATCAATTCCGCTGGCGGTTATCTGCGCGGTCTAACGCGAAAAGCCGAGGTCGGCGAATTTTCGCTTGGTCCAATCCTGATGGCGCAGATCAATTCTCGCCGGCGAGACAAGCAGAGGGCGTGAGGCGATGAGGCGCCGTTCCCAGACTTTGCCTCTTCGTGTGATCGAAACACCCCCACTGACCCGGCTTCTGCGCTGTGTCGATGCAAGGCCGTTCGGAGAGATTCGTCATGGCAAAACACCCTCCAATCACGCTCGCGCCATTTTTCCAGCCTGGCGATGAAGGCGCCGCGGAGCAACGGATGTACGTGGCAGGGTTCGCGGAGGAGGCGGGCGAGGCCTGGGGGACGCTGATTCCGTTGGATGCGGAGATGGTCGAGCACGCCATTCTGGGGCAACAGACTTTCACCGTCTGGTGCAATTCCGACGGACGCATCCAATCGCAGCCGACCAGCGATAGCGTTTTTGAGGATCTTCTGGAGAAAGATCAATTGAAGGAGACGCCCCTCGATGAGCTCGTCGCCGAAGCCATCGAGCAGGGCAAGAATGAACCCAATGATGACATCCTCGATATGTTCGAGACCCTGCATGAGCGGCTGGTGCGGGCGCAGGGCATGGTCGCTGACGAGATCGCGCGGCGCAGGCGCTGACTCCTCGCGCCGCAGTCAGCGCGGTTCAGTGCTGTAGGGTCAGCTTGTACTAACGCGAGCACCGCGACCGCGCGGCCGATACCCGGACCGGTCGATGAAACAAGAAAACCGACGACCGGGCCTGGCTCCGATTAGTCTTAAGCTTCGCCGGAGCCGGAAAACAGCACCGTCGGTGGCGTCGCGCGCGGCGGCGGGAGAGTCCGAGCGCCCGGGGCTCCCGGTTTGCTCTTGAGATCGTATCGCTGGGCCAGGTCGAGTAGCCGCTGCTTGGTGAACGGGTCCGCGTACTCCGCCAGATCGCGCGCCCGCTGTGCGAAGCCTCTATAAAATTCTTCCACGACGCAACCCCCGCAACATCACTGAAAATCGGATTTCAACGTGAGACGCACTCCGCGTCAAGCGGCCTGGTGCATGCGGACAATTTTCGGCGATTTACTTGTGCTCGCGGCGCACGGGGAACTAAGCTGGTCCCGGCAGGCAAAAATCATGACTCCGCTCTACCTCAGCCGGAAGCTGGGCCCGAAGTGCGGTAAGCCGATGACGGCCGTGCCCGACGACCTCGCGCCCGGCGGGCCGCGCTACGTCTGCGTGGTCTGCGAGGACGATCCGCTGCGCGATCCCCTCGCCCGGAAGTAGTCGGAAAGCCCGCTGCGACCGCCGGCCAAATAACGTTCGGGTTGAATCGAGCCCGGCAGCCGGATTGCTGCAGAGGCCGATTGCGCTCACAACCCTCTCCGACGATGTGGAGTGGCAACCCGAACGCCCAGCTTCGTTCCATCGCGCGTGCCGGCGGAATCGTCCCGGACTCGGAGGCCGGCATGCCAAGCGACGGTAGCATCTGTTTTACGCCTCGCGGGGCGCTCGGTCGCATGGATGCGGTGGGCGGGTTGCATCCACATGGCGAGTACGTTGCCAGCCTCGTTATCGATCTTGCGCTGGCAACTTCGACGGCTACGCCGAAATGCTGACGGTGACGATCTCCATTGCGGGTGATGCGCGCCGTCCAGGTGACCTATTAAGGTGAGCTGCATTTTGCTTGCCGCGCCCATTGCCTGAGATCCGAATGGCCGAACGGATCGGGGCCGCCTGTCTTCATTCCATGTGGTTTAGCGACGGGCGCACCCATCACCATCCTCGATAGAGGCTGGTCTGACCGAAGGCCGATCCCGCTTCGCGGGCTCTCGATCTTGTCCCTGCAACGTCCGTCCTCGACTTTCTTCACCTGGCGCTGCGCACCATTCCTCGCGGTCCAAGAAAGTCGAGGCCGGCCGCCCTCCATTTCATTTCGGCCCTTTGGGTGCAGGTCGATCGCCTCCGGTCTCACGACCGCCATCGAGGTCGCGATCGGCGCGGCCCGAGAAAACCAAGGGAATGAGACAATGGCTACCATCGGCACCTTCACGTCCACGGGCAATGGCTTCTCCGGCGCGATCAAGACGCTCAACCTCAACGTCAAGGCCAAGCTGATCCGCGTCGACACCCCTTCCGACAAGGGACCGCACTTCCGCATCTACTCCGGCAACGTCGAGTTGGGCGCCGCCTGGCAGAAGACCGCCAAGGACACCGAGCGCGACTACCTCTCCGTCAAGCTGGACGATCCGAGCTTCCCGGCTCCGATCTACGCCACCCTGATCGAAGTCGAAGGTGCGGAAGGCCTGCAACTGATCTGGTCTCGGCCGAACCGGGACTGAAGCTCCAGGAAATCGGCTCCGCCGCAAGGCGGGGCCCGCTCCCTTCTACCGGAGATGCGATCATGATCGTCGACACCATTGAAGAATTGCGCGCCGAGCTGCGCGAATGCCTGTTCACGCCGGCGGAGCGCATGGCGCTCGAAGTCGAATTGGCCGAACTCATCCGCCAACGCAACAAAGCGCTCGCAGCCGAGGAGCGGGCATAAGCCCCGTCCTCTTGCATCTTGCGATGCACCTTCATTACGGTCCGCTCCTGCGTTCAGACCATCTTTGATGGGCTTTGGCCTTCGCAAAGGCAGCTTCCTGAAAGCTGCGATTGCAATCGTTGCGACGGTCGATGGATTGCGCCCCTCACGAGCGGGGCTGTCCTTGGCCTTGAACTTGCCGAACCCGGGAAGGCTCGCTCGGCTCCGCTCACGCCGCACCAGTGCCCGCGTTGCAAACGCTATCGACGATGGTTTTCGCCTGAGCCTTTGTCAGGTCGTTCTCGGTGCAATTTTTTTCGGCGATCTCATTGGCAGTCGTCATGGACGAGCTCCGTCTTCTTTCAATCTTGCTCGTCAAGGCCGTGGACCAGATAGCGCCGCCATCACAGGCAGAGCCGTAATCCTCGAAAGAATGTCAGCCTAAGGCGGTTTTTCGTCCATGACAGCGTAACCGCGCCTCCGCTTCGCACGCTCCAGCCGTACGAATGCTTCGATCGCCTCCGCACTACTATCGAAGGTCTGCACCATGGTTTTGCCACTCGTGCCGATGCGGCCCCAATTGCGGATCTCCGAATAAGGTGGGCTGGGTGGATAGCGCATAGAACCGCCGCATATTGTGCGCGGCTTCGATGTGGCGCAGATGAAGCGGCTCTGGTTCGGGTTTCGGCACGGACAGATTCTCGCTTCGGAGGGAAGCGCCGTCCAATGAGTTTTATGAATCGACCGGGCAGATCGATTCACTTTATCAATAGGTCCATCGGGCCGGAGAATGCCGCACCCCCGTCTTATTTGTCGGATTGAATCTCTCCTCGATGGAGACTTCGCCATCGGACGCGCGTCGCAATTCCTGGCTTGCAATTGCGCCAGTCTTGATCAGAACAGCCGCCCGAAAGAGATCGGCTCTAATTCAAAGTTCCTGCGGCTCTTACAGCCTTGCCTGCTTGGGCGAGCTCCTTCGGGGACGGCTCTACTCGCGCCGCCGCGGCGACGCTCCCGGAGCCCACAAGCGGTCTCCGCGCCTTCGCGTGACGATCCTCTCGCGACCGGTCGCGGACCGCTCAGCAACGAGCACGATTGCCGGCTCACTTCGCCAGAATTTCCCTCCATGGCTATGGGCTGACCTGACTCTTGTGGCAGGGGATTCGCTGTACGAATTCCGGGATCGTTCCGGTGACCGGATTCGCAATCGTCTGTTGGTTCAAACCAACATCCCCCAGGACATGATGGACAAGGACATGGCTCCCGCACTGTTAGATCCATTTCGGACCTTAAGATGAAGACCATTGTCATCAACAATCAAAAGGGCGGGGTCGGCAAGACGACGCTTGCCGTGCATCTGGCTTGGTTCATGGCGGAAGCGGATCTCCGCGTCCTCGTGATCGACGTTGATGCGCAAAGCAATGCGTCGGATACGTTGAGGCACTACGCCGGTTCAACGTTAGCCGCGGATCTGTTCAAGCCGGGGATACGTGTCGTACCTCGGGAAGACAAGTCCCTAACGCTCGCGCCGGCCGATAGCTCGCTGACCGATCTCGATCGCAGCAGTGCGGCCGCCATAACGACTCTGCAAGAGAACCTCGCTATCGCGTCGGATCAGTTCGATGCCTGCGTCATCGATACGCCGCCATCACTTGGACTGCGCAGTGTCGGCTGTTTGGTGGCGGCGTCGCATGTGCTGGCTCCCATCTATCTGGAGGACTATTCGATCAAGGGCGTCAAAGGTCTGATGCAGACCGTGATCGGCGTGCAGAGGCGTTACGGCCGCCAGGATACCAAGTTCCTCGGGTTGCTGCCTTCGAACTTCAATACGAAATCGCCCCGTCAAAGGAGCCATCTTGAGCAACTGTTGCGCGAGGCGGGCAAATATGTGTTCCCGGGTCAGATCGTTGCAAGGGACGGCTACGCCGAGGCCGTTGCCGAACGCCTGCCGGTCTGGAAGCTGAAGCGCCGCTCTGCCCAGGAGGCTGGTCGGGAAATCCGCGAGGTTCTCGCCAAGATCGTCGCGCAAATGGACGAGCCGGCACATGGCGCTTGATCTCAGCTTTAAGCAGCTCATCGATGCCGCGGAAGATGGTGCCGCCACAATCGGACAACCGACTTGCATCGCCATCGATCGTATTGACGAAGATCCGGACCAGCCTCGTCGCAGTTTCGACGAACAGAAACTCGAGGAGCTCGCGGAATCAGTCCGTCAGCATGGCGTGCTGCAACCGATCGTGCTGCGCCAAGCGACCGAGGAAGGCCGGTATGTGATCGTCGTGGGTGCGAGGCGGTATCGTGCTGCTAAGCGCGCCGGGCTCCGGGACATCCCGGCTTTCATTCATGCCGTTGGTTCTGCGGATCGTTATGTTCAGATGATCGAGAATATTCAGCGCGACGATCTCGATGCTCCCGAAATTGCAGCGTTCGTCGCGGACCGCTTGGAGCAGGGTGACAACCAATCCGACATCTCGCGCAAGCTCGGCAAGCCGAGGGACTGGGTATCTCGCTACGCGTCGGTCCAGAGCATGCCGGAGTTCCTCCAGTCGAAGCTTGCCGGCTCATCAATCCGTGCTGTGTACGAACTCTATCAGGCTTGGCGTGAGCAGCCCCACGCCGTCGAGACTTTATGCGCAGCACAGGAGAGTTTCACCGACGCCCACGCCCGTCAGCTGGCTCGCAAAATTCGCAGCGAAGTCCGCGGCTCCCCTGCTGATGGCGAAGGGCCGCCTGGAGCTCAAGCCGGACGAAGCCCGATCGCATCGCCAGTGGCATTGCGACCCAGCGAGAGAGACGGTGTAACCGCGATCGCGGAGAAACCTCTCAACTCCTTGGCCGATCGGAATGCGCGAATGAGCCCATCGCTGACGATCAGAGTGCGTCACCAAGATCGCATGGGCTGTCTTCTGATCGATCGACTCGCGTCTCGAGGCTCACGCCATGCCGTGCTGCTGATCGATGGTACAGAAGAGGCGGAAGAGGTTCCGGCATCGACGGTTACAATCGAAGAGATACTGTTCGCATGAAGCTTGTCTTGAACAGCCTCCGCAGAAACGCTGCTACAGTTGGTGCGCCGGCGGAGCGGATTTCCCATCCGAAGGATGGCGCGTTAGCGCAGCAGCCGGAGGCCGAACGCGCCTTCCACAGCGCCGTAGAGAGGCCGGAGGCTGCTGGAAAGCCGCGGTCCACATGCTCGATGCCAATGTTGCCGATCTGGACGCGCGGGTTTCGTGGAGAACAAGGATTAGGGGCGACGGCTTCGTCATTCCCGGAGGAATTCTCCGCATCGATCGGCGACCGTGTTGGATCTCACGTCCAGCACCCCCCGAGATTTGACTGCCGAGCCCGTTGGTTTGAACCAACATGGAGGGGGTCGAAGGATTCGCACTTTCTAGTGCAGGATAGGCTTCGCGCCAGCGATGTATTACATCGCGATTGGGATTGGAGTGCATGGCTCTGATCTCGCTTCGTGTCTCCGACGAAGTCGCTGCAGAATTCTCAGCTTTTGCAGCTACCCAGGGCGGTAAGTCTGCGCTGCTGCGGCGTCTCATTGCTGATGCACTAGCTGCACCAGCGCCGCGCATCTTGGCGTTGCCGGTCGGACGGCCGGAAAAGGTGACGGTGCGATTTCGCGAGAGCGAGATGCGGCAGCTGGCGGAGGTCTCACATCAGCGCGGCATGACCCGAACCGGCTGGATCGTCGCGCTGGTGCGCTCGCGATTGGGGTCGCCGGTGCAGCATTCCCCGCACGAGCATGACGCGCTTCGCGCGATCGTTCGCGAGCTCAATCGGATCGGCGGCAACATCAACCAGATCGCGCGGGCCGCAAACACCAGTGTGCTACAGGGCAGGGCGGTTGAGCCCGATTTGTCGGTAATTCAAGAAGCCAAATTGGTCATCGAAAGAGAGCTCGCGCAATTGCGTAGTGCGCTGCACGGCAACGCGGATTATTGGGATGGACCGCGATGAGCCGTCGCTCGCCGCGGCCAGCCGACCTGGACTCCGAACTTCCGCCGATCTCGTATGTTTGGGAAACGCCCAATCGGCGCCCACGGCGGGCCGAGTGGGATATCCCCGATCCGGCCGCTCCAGGCCGTCTTACGCCGGCGATGCGTGCAAAGCTCGAACGCATCGTGCGCCGAGCGCCCGAGGTGATGGTCAAGATCACCGGTCGTACCAAGGACGTGGCGCATCTCAAATCGCACCTGGCCTACATCACGCGAAACGGCGAGCTCGATGCGGAAACTGAGCAGGGCGCGACGCTGGCGGGTCGTTCCGGATTGAAAGATCTGCAGCAACGCTGGGAGGATGATGCCGGCCTCGACAAGCGCCGCCGTGATGGATTGCTTTCGATCAACATCATTCTATCGATGCCGGCTGGTACCGATGCCATTGCGGTTAAGGATTCAGCTCGGGCATTTGCCATCGAGACGTTCGGGGACAACCACGACTACGTCTTCGTCCAGCACCTCGATGACAAGCATCCCCACGTGCACTTGACCGTTCGGTCTTTGGGCCATGACGGCAAACGCCTCAGCCCCCGCAAAGCGGATCTTCAGGCCTGGCGAGAACGGTTTGCCGGCGAGCTCCGGCTGCGCGGGATCGCGGCGGAGGCAACGCCGAGGCGAACCCGCGGACGAGTTCGAAAGGCCGATCGCGGAGCGGTGCTTGGTTTACGCAAGCGAAAGATCACGCCCGATGTCGATCGGCTCGCCCGTAAGGAGGTGCTTTCGGAGGTGAGGGGCGGCAGAACCGCCAAACATCCCTGGGAGGAAAAGATTGAATCACGTCAGGACGCCATTCGGCGGCGATATCTAGACTATGCCGCGGAGCTGCAGCGTTCTGGAGCGGCAGCAGATCGCGAGTTGGCTCGCCAGGTTCGGCAATTCGTCAAGGATATGCCCGCAGTCGAAACCCGCCGGCATACGTTGAAAAGCGAGCTGTCGGAGCTTGCGAAAATCCGGAGCGTGGGCGCAGAGCAGGGAGTCGTTGCAGACCGGCGCGACGATACGCGAGGCGATGAAAGGACGAGATAGGCGAGCGCAGGAATCATAATCCTGGGGTCGGGGGCTCGAGTCCCTCTCCCGCTACCAATTCCAGCGTAACCCTTTGATTTTCCAGACTTGGCCGACCGATGTTTCGAGGCGAGGGATGTCTCATTGATACATCCTCAACGGTCGCGGATCAATTCTCGCCGTGAACGATCAACATCGGGCGCGGAGAGCCGGCGTGCGGGCTGCGATTTGCGAAAGTGTGGCGGGTTAACGGGGGTTCGAATCCCTTCCTCTCCGCCAGTATATTGTTCTCCTCTGTTCGTAGTCATTCGGACTCCACAGCAAAATCAGTGACTTGCGCCGAAAAGCTGTACTTCGCAGTTCGTCGGTGTTCTTCCTAATCTGCTCACTAACCGTAGTTTTTACCCGTGGGTTCGGAGGACGGTTTTCCTGGAGGAACAATGGCTGGAAGGCTCAAACCACTCGACATAGAACGCCAAACCAAGCCCGGCAAATACGCTGATGGTGCTGGGCTCTACTTGATCATCACCGGCCCAACATCGAAGAGCTGGTCATACAGATATTGGAAAGACAGAGCTGGCCCCGCAAATTCGGACAGTAGCTTGAGTGGATTTTCTGCCTGACAGCGGCGAGGATTCTTGCTGCGAATCAGGAGCGAAGATGACGAAGAAGAGCCGCCG